>NZ_BDLP01000189.1:0-8407 GCF_001950415.1 Roseomonas sp. TAS13 | reverse complement strand
TTCGCCTTACGGTGGAGCTGTGCGTAGGTGTGATCAAGAGACGGCCTCCGAGCGCCTGGGCTTCACCGGCCGTGGCGAGGGCATCGCCGCCCAGGCGGCGGTCTCGGTCCTGTTGCCGGACTGATCCTCCGGCACGGCCATCCCGGTCAGGGAAGGTCGCGCAGGGTGATGGCGCAGAGCTCGCGGATCTCCGCCCGCACGGGTCCCGCGCGGGGCGGGTCCCGCAGGGTGGTGAACCAGTGTTCCGGCGGCTCCCGCCCGGCGGCGCGGAACCAGGACAGGCCGCGCAGCACCGCCTCGGCTGCCGGCGGCAGGCGCGCGGGGATGGGCAGGTCGTTCAGCGTGGCCCAGACCCCCGCCCAGCAGCGCCCGACAGACCACGGGTTATAACCTCCGCCGCCGGTGACGATGAGGCGCGGCGACAGGCCCCGCAGCGCCCGCGCCACCGCGAAATAGCTGTTGTTGGACAGCGCCAGCCGGGACAGCGGGTCTTCCTCCAGCGCGTCGGAGCCGCATTGCAGCACGATCGCCTGCGGCCGCAGATGCCGCGCGATGGGCAGGATGGCGTTGCGGAGCACCCAATCCATCTCGCTGTCGTTGAAGCCCTCCGGCACCGGGATGTTGCGGGCATGGCCGCCCGCCCGGTCCTCGGCTTTGCCGGTACGGGGCCAGCGGTTGGCCTCGTGAACCGACAGGGTGAAGACGCGCGGATCGTCGTGGAAGGCGAGTTCCACGCCATCACCGTGATGCGCGTCGATATCGACGTAGAGCACGCGCTCCAGCCCGGCATCCACCAGGGCGAAGATCCCCAGCGCCACGTCGTTGACGTAGCAGAAGCCGCTGGCCCGGTCGGGCATGGCGTGGTGGGTGCCGGCGCCCGGCACATGCGCGATGCCGCCATGGCGCACCAGCCGGGCGGCCAGGATTGCACCCCCCGCCCCCGTCGCCGGGCGGCGGAAGACCTCACGGTAGATGGGATTGCCATGGGCGCCCAGGTGGTGCCGCTCGCGCACCGCCTCGTCCGCTGCCTGCTCGGCCTCGGCTCTTCGCAGGGCGGCGATGTAGTCCGGCGTGTGGAAGCGGGCCAGTTGCTCCGGCGTGGCCATCGGGCTGTCGCGATAACGTTCCGGGGCGAGCCAGCCCAGAGTGCGGATCAGGTCCAGGGCGGTGGAGACGCGGGCGATGGCCAGCGGGTGTTTCCCGCCATAGGTGGAGTGGCGGTAGATCTCCGACCCGATCAGGACCGGGGTCAGGAGCGCGGAGGGCTGCCGGGGGGCGTCGGGGTCGGACTCTTGCTGCATCGCCCTGGCATGTCGGCGGGCCACCCGCCCTGTCGAGAGGTGGGGCGGTGGTCCTTTCGCCATGTCAAGGGAATGACCGTGACATGTCAACCGGCGGACTGGCGCGCCCTGAGGGACTCGAACCCCCAACCAACCGGGTAGAAGCCGGTTGCTCTGTCCAGTTGAGCTAAGGGCGCCGCGCGATGCCGCTTGGCCGGTTGGCCGGTTGGCCGGATTCTGCTCTAGCCCAGGATCACCGGGGCGAGAAGCGACCAGCGGCGATCAGTGGGTCCAGTTCTGCTTGCGGCCCCAGCGGAAATTATCCGCATAGGACTTGGGCTTCATGGCCGGGACCTGACGCCGGGCCTCGACATCGTAGTCGATGCCGTTCGCCCGGGCATAATCCTCGGCCTCCTCCAGCGTATCGAAATGGAGGACGACCTGCTGCTCCGTATCGGCGGAGCCGGTCCAGCCCATCAGCGGATCGATTCGCTTCGGCTGGTCGGACACGTGCCGCAGGACCCAGCCCTGGGTGCGGGCCTGGCCGGACTGCATCGCGCTTTTCGGGGGACTGTAGATGCGCGCCTTGCTCATCGCCGTACCTTCTGAAGCCTGTGGCGTATTCCAGGAAACCTTGCCGGTATCGGGGCGGCGGGACTCGAACCCACGACCTCCTGTACCCAAAACAGGCGCGCTACCAGGCTGCGCCACGCCCCGTGCCGGAAAGGTTTGCGCGCGGAACCTATGGGCAGGCGGGCCCGGACGCAAGGCACCCCGGCGGCTTTGCCGCGGGGTGTGTGGGGCGGGACGTCAGGGGCCGATGCGCTCCAGCCCGCCCATCCAGGGGCGCAGCACCTCCGGCACCAGCACGGAGCCGTCCTCCTGCTGGTGCGTTTCCATCACCGCAATCAGCGCGCGGCCTACCGCGACGCCGGAACCGTTCATGGTGTGGACGAAGGCCGGCTGGGCCTTCTTCCCGCCGGGCTCGTCCTTCGGACGGTAGCGGGCGTTCATCCGCCGGGCCTGGAAGTCCAGCATGTTGGAGCAGGAGGAGATCTCCCGCCACGCCCCCTGCCCCGGCAGCCAGACCTCCAGGTCATAGGTCTTGCTGGAGGCGAAGCCGGTGTCGCCGGCGCAAAGCACGATCCGCCGCCAGACCAGCCCCAGCTCGCTCAGAACGCGCTCGGCGCAGCGGGTCATCCGCTCGTGCTCGTCGGCCGAATCCTCGGGCCGGGTGATGGAGACCATCTCGGCCTTCATGAACTGGTGCTGCCGCAGCATGCCGCGCGTGTCGCGCCCGGCCGAGCCCGCCTCGGAGCGGAAGCAGTAGCTCAACGCCGTGTAGCGCTGCGGCAGCACGGCATCGGGCAGGATCTCGCCGGCGGCGAGATTGGTGAGCGGCACCTCGGCGGTCGGGATCAGCCAGCGGCCGTCGGTGGTGCGGAACAGATCCTCGGCGAATTTCGGAAGCTGCGCCGTGCCGAAGACCGCCTCGTCGTTCACCAGCAGCGGGACGGAGACCTCCTCGTAGCCATGCTCGGCATGGAGGTTCACCATCCAGTTGCCAAGCGCCCGCTCCAGCCGCGCCAGCGCCCCGCGCAGCACGGTGAAGCGCGCACCGGACAGCTTCGCAGCGGCGGCGAAGTCCATCAGCCCCATCGCCTCGCCCAGCTCGAAATGCTGCTTGGGCTGGAAGGGGAAGTTGGGCGCCGCCCCGTGCTGGTGCAGCACGATGTTGCTGCTCTCGTCCGCGCCCTCGGGCACGTCGTCGGCCAGCAGGGCGGGCAGCTCCGCCAGCGCATCGCGCAGCGCCGCCTCGGCCCGGGACAGAGCCTCGCCGGACACGCGCTCGCCGGCGGCCAGCTCGTCGATCAGGGCCTGCGCCTCGTCGTGCCGGCCGGCGGCCTTCAGCACGCCGACCTCGCGGCTCTTGCGGTTGCGGGCGGCCCGGGCCTCCTCCACCGCCGTGGTGGCGGTGCGGCGTTCGGTGTCCAGCGCCAGCAGACGCTCCGCGGCCGGCGGCAGGCCACGGCGGACCATGCCGGCATCGAAAGCCGCCGGGTTGGCGCGGATCGCGCGGATATCGTGCATCGGTCAGGTCTTCGTCTTGTCGGCCGGGGTCTTCTTCGGGCGGTTCATCCAGGTCGCCGCGATGATCGACAGCTCGTAGAGCAGCAGCAGCGGCACGGCGAGGCCCACCTGGCTGATCACGTCCGGCGGCGTCAGCACCGCGGCGGCGATGAACATGCCGACGATGGCATAGCGGCGCCCCTTCTTGAGCTGGTCCACCGTCAGGATGCCGACCCGGGTCATCAGCGTCAGTGCCACCGGTAGCTGGAAGGCCGCGCCGAAGGCCAGGATCATGTGCATGACGAGCGAGAGGTACTCGCTCACCTTGGCCTCGAGCTGCACCGGCAGGCCGCCCCCGGCACCGCTCGGCGTCTCGAAGGAGATGAAGAAGCGCCAGGCGAGCGGGAAGATGAAGTAGTAGGCCAGCGCCGCGCCCATCACGAAAAGGATCGGCGAGGCGATCAGGAAGGGCATCACTGCCCGCTTCTCGGAGCGGTAGAGGCCGGGCGCGATGAACAGCCAGAGCTGCGTGGCCCAGACCGGGAAGGAGATGAACACCGCCCCGAAGAAGGCCACCCGCAGATAGGTGAAGAAGGCCTCGTAGAGCGCGGTGAAGATCATCCGCCGCTCGCCCGCGCCCTGCTGCTGCAGGATGTCGGCCAGGGGCCGCGCCAGGAAGCCGTAGATCTGCGTGGAGAAGTAGTAGCAGATCGCGAAGGCGATGAAGAAGGCCCCGAAGGACCAGAGCAGACGGGTGCGGAGTTCGAGCAGATGCTCGATCAACGGCATCGGCTTGTCGTTGATCGTATCGTCCGGATCGCGGGGCACAGGCGGTCTTTTTCAGGCTTTGTGGATGTTGGCCGGCTCGGTGGCCGGCAGGGTCTGGGCTTCCGCGGTCCGGGCCGGCGTCGCGGCGGGTGCCGCTGCGTCGCGGACCGGCGTCGTCGCCTCAGGAATGGGCAGCTCACCGGGTAGCCCGGCGGTTGGCCCAGGCTCCGGGCGGGCGGAGGCCGGGACCGGGGTCAGCGGCTCGGTCGGGATCGCCCCGGCGCGGCCGGCGGGCGACGCGGCCTCCTGCACCGGGGAGGTGGAGGGGGGCGCATCGGCGGCCCGGGCCGGATCGGGGTCCGCCGCCACGGCGGTCGCGTCCGTGCCGGCGCCCTGGGGCGTCGCCTCCCCCACCGGGGCGGCCTGGACGGCCGGCGCGGCATCGGCGGAGGGGGTCACGGGCTGAGCGCGGAAGGGATCGTCGTTGAAGGCGGAGCGGAGCGAGCCGTCCTTGTCCACGGTGCGCTGGATCTCGCCCTTGATGTCGAAGTTCCGGATATCGCGGATCTGGTCGCGCACATCCTCCAGCTTCGCCTCGCGCACCACCTCGTCCAGATGGCCCTGCAGCTCGCCCGCCATGCGGCGCAGCTTGCCGATGCCCTTGGCCACGGTGCGGATGGTGTCCGGAAGGTCCTTCGGGCCGATCACGACGATCGCCACCACGACGATGACCGCGATCTCGGACCAGGCGAGGTCGAACATGTGCTTCGCTCAAGCCCTATAGAGGTCGTGTCCCGGAGGCCGCCGGGTTCGGAAAAGGCGCTGTCTCCGTTAGCAGGAACGCCCGGGCGCGCCAATGCGCCCGCCTCCTATCTGGACCGGCGGCAGGCCGAGCGAAACCCCCCTGCCCCCTTTCTCCGGCCCCCGGCGGATGAAGCCGCGTTCAGGAATCCGCCGCTTCCGCCTGCTCCTCCCGCGCCTCGATCAGCACCACCGGCGCGTCGCGGGCGACGAGGTCCTCCTGCCGGGGCAGCTCGGCCAGGGAGCGCAGGTTGAAATGCTCCAGGAAGCGCGGCGTGGTGCCCCAGAGCACCGGGCGGCCGGGGCTTTCCTTGCGCCCGCGCGGGGCGACCAGCCCGGCCTCCAGCAGCGCCTCCAGCGAGGTCTGGGAGACCGAGGCGCCACGCAGCTCCTCGATCTCGGCCCGTGTCACCGGCTGGCGCCAGGCGATGGCCGCCAGCACCTCCATGGCGGCACGGGGCAGGCGCTTCGGCACCTCCACCACCCGGGTCAGAAGCGGCGCCAGGTCGGGCGCGGTGCGGAAGCTCCAGCCGCCGCCCGCCTCCACCAGTTCCACGCCCCGCCCGGCATAGCGGTCGCGCAGCGTCTGCAGGATGGCAGCGGGGTCGAGCGAATCCCGCTCGTCGCCGCCGATACCCAGGGCCTGGGCCAGCCGGACGGCCGTCACGGGCCGGTCGGCGGCGAAGATCAGTGCCTCGGCGATGCGCAGCGCGGCCTCAGGCAGCATCGGCGGTGTCCTCCTCGCTCATGCGGGCGGCGCGCAGCAGGATCGGGCCGAAGGCCGCCTCCTGCCGCAACTCCAGCCCGCCATGCTTCGCCAGTTCCAGCCCGGCGATCAGCGTGCTGGCGATGGCGGCGCGGCGTTCCACAGGGTCGGGTGCCAGCCCTTCCGGCAGGAAGCGCTCCAGCTCCCCCCAGTCCGGCCCGGCGGCGCCGATCAGCCGTTCCAGGCGGCTCAGCGCCTCGCCCACCGTCCAGAGCCTGCGGGGCTTCGGGACATAGGGCCGACGCGACTCGGCGCGGCGGATGGCGGTGGCCCAGGCATGCAGCAGGCCGGGCAGGTCGGCCTCCAGCTCCCCGTCCCGCCGCTGCACCAGGGATTCGGGCTGGCCGCGCCCGAAGAAGTCGCGCCCCAGCATGGGCTGCCCATCCAGCCAGGCGGCCCCCGCGCGCAGCATCTCCAGCCCCTGGAGCCGGTCGGTGAGCGAGACCGTGGCGGCCTCGGCATCCTCGTCCGGCTCGGGGTCGGGCAGCAGCAGGCGCGACTTCAGCCAGGCGAGCCAGGCGGCCATCACCAGCCAGTCGGCGGCCAGTTCCAGCCGCACCCGGCGGGCGCCTTCGATCACCGCGAGGTACTGGTCCACCAGGGCCAGGATATCGAGCCTCGCCAGATCGACCTTCTGCGCCCGCGCCAGTTCCAGCAGCAGGTCGAGAGGGCCTTCGTAGCCCTCCAGCCGCAGCAGCAGGGCCTGGGGCTGTGGCGTGACGACGCTCACAGCCCGTAGCCCGCCGCGCGCATGACGACGTTGAAGGCCGGGCCGACGGCGTAGCGCATCAGCCAGCCCATCGGGTCCCAGGCCGAGGAAAGCTGCGGCAGGATGAACAGCACCAGCACCACCAGCAGAAGGCCCAGCCGGTCCAGCCGCAGGAAGGGCACGCCCAGCCGGGGCGGCAGCAGCCCCCCCAGGATGCGGCCGCCATCCATGGGTGGGATCGGTATCAGGTTGAACAGGCCCAGCAGCAGGTTGGACAGGATCATCAGCGAGAGCAGGCGGTAGACCCAGGCGGAGAGTTCCGGCGGCAGCGTCACGGCATCCACCACATGGCCGGACAGCGCGGCCAGGAAGGCCAGGGCCATGTTGATCGCGGGACCGGCCGCCGCGACGGCCACCATGCCGAAGCGAGGGTTGCGCAGGCGGAACTGGTTCACCGGCACCGGCTTGGCCCAGCCGAACATGACCTGCACCGTGCCGATGGTCAGAAGCTGGGAGATGACCAGGAAGCCGGGCACCAGCACCGTACCCACCGGGTCCACATGCCGGATCGGGTTCAGGCTGAGCCGCCCCGCACGCTGCGCCGTGTCGTCGCCGAGCCAGAGCGCGGCATAGCCATGCGCCGCCTCGTGCAGGGTGATCGCCAGGATGGCGGCGATCGCCGCCGCCAGGAGTTCCGGAAGCCATTCGGGCATGACGGGGAGCGGAACCGGACTCAGACCGAGGCCGAGACGGCACCGAGCGGGCGGCGGGAGGCGAGCGCGGTGGCGCGGGCCTCTTCCATCCGCTCCGCGGCGCGGTCGCTCAGGCGCGGGCAGGCCTCCAGCAGCGCGGCATTCTCGGCCAGGATGCCGGGGCAGTGCAGCACCACGTCGCAGCCGGCGGCCAGCGCCTGGACCGCCAGATCCTCCGGCCTCCCGGACAGCGCCTTCATGGCGAGGTCGTCGGAGAGCAGCAGCCCGTCGAAGCCGACCTCGTCGCGGATCACCCCCTCGATCACGCGCGGCGACAGGGTGGCGGGGCGTTCGGCATCCCAGGTCTCGTACAGGATATGCGCCGTCATCGCCCAGGCGCCGCGCCCGGAATCGGCACGGCAGACCGCCTGGAAGGGGAAGAGGTCCGCCTCCAGCTCCGCCCGCGTGGCGGAAACGCGCGGCAGGTCGAGATGGCTGTCCGCCATGGCGCGGCCATGGCCGGGGATGTGCTTGATGACCGGGATGCAGCCGGCGGCGCGCAGCCCGGCGATCCAGGCCGCGCCGATCCGCGCCACCTCGGCCGGGTTCTCGGAGAAGGCGCGGTCGCCGATCACGTCATGCGCGCCGGGATGGCGCAGGTCGAGCACCGGGGCGCAGACCACGTCCAGCCCCATCTCCATGCAGGTGGCGCCCAGCAGCGCGGCATTCTCCAGCGCCACCTCCGGGCGGCCCTCGAATCGCGCCCCCGGCGGGAAGGCAGGCCAGTGCGGCGGGCGCAGGCGGGCGACGCGGCCGCCCTCCTGGTCCACCAGGATCGGCGCCTCCTCCCCCAGCACCTCACGCAACGAGGCGGTCAGGGAGCGGAGCTGCGCCGGGTCGGCGACGTTGCGCGCGAAAAGGATGGCCCCGGCCGGCCGGTGGCGGCGGAACAGCGCCGCCTCCTCGGGCGCCAGGGTGGTGCCGGCGATCCCCAGGATCACGGCGGCGGGCGTGGCGGAGCGGTTCATCCGCCGATCGCCGCGCAGGCCGGCGCGCCCTTGGCCCGGGCGGCCTCGCAGAAGCTGCGGGCGGCGGCGGCATCGCTGAAGCCCCCCGTGCGCAGCCGCCACATGGTCGGCATGCCCGGACGCTCGAAGCGCACCACCATGGGCCGTCGGTCTGCCAGCAGCCCGCCGAGGCGGCCCTTCAGCCGGTTCCACTCGGTATGGGCGGCTTCCTCGCTGCCCAGGGCGCCGAGTTGCACCAGGGCGCTGCCGCCTGTTGCCGTCCTGGCGGGCTCGGAGCGTGCATCCGGGTGCGG
>NZ_BDLP01000188.1:0-8439 GCF_001950415.1 Roseomonas sp. TAS13 | reverse complement strand
CGCCTTACGGTGGAGCTGTGCGTAGATGTGATCAAGAGACAGGCCGCGCGCCGGAGGGGAATACCACCTCGACCGCGGGCGGCGTCTCCGACGGCAGCCGGGTCACGGTCCCCGCCCCGGTCTCCGGCGCAGGCAATGCGGGCATCTCAGGCACGACCTGCACCGCGGCAAACCCTGCCATCGCCGTGGTCAGCAACTCCTTGCGCCAGGTGTAGAGCAGCCCCGTGCTGATCCCGTGCCGCTCCGCCACCACCTTCGCCACTGCCCCAGCTGCCAGCGTCTCGCGCACGATCCGCAGTCGGTCCTCCGGCGTCCAGGTCCGCCGCCGCACGGCGCGTACCCTCACCTCCACCGCCCCACCCGGACGACCACTCCTACGAGCCTCGTAGGAGCGCTCTTGCGAGTTCGAAAGCGGGATCACGTCATCGGACATCCCCCCGATATCCGCCGCCTCGCCACCTCACCGCAAGGCGTGACTGGGCTGACGCTTACGGCTGATCCCTTCCCGCCGCCACACCTCCCCGAACAGGATTTCGTCGGTGAAGGCGGCGAGCGGCGAGGAGACCTCGTAGGCCACCTGTGGGGCCACCCTCGGCGTGCCCCCGCCCTGCCCCTGGGCATCGGCAGCGGAGGCGGCAAGTCCCGCCGTGGCGAGAGCCACCATGAACGTCCTCATTGATGAGCTTTTCGCGTGCAGTCGGTGCGGATGAGTGGGCGGGGTGCCTAGCGGCCGCCGGGAATGGAGGGCCGCCGCGGGCCCTCCTCAAAGATCTGGCAGGGGACGGGGTTCATCGCTCCCACGCTCAGGCCAGTTGCGGCAAGCGCTCGATCAGCTTGTCGAGGGTGAGCGGGTAATCGCGCACCCGCACGGCCATCACGTTGTAGATGGCGTTGGCGACCGCCGCTCCGACGCCACACAGGCCGACTTCGCCCACGCCCTTCGCCTTCATGGGCGAGGACATCGGGTCCACCTCGTCCAGGAAGACCGCTTCCTGATGTGGGATGTCGGCGTGCACTGGCACCTCGTAGCTGGCGAGGTCGTGATTGACGAAGAAGCCGTGGCGCTTGTCCACCGCCAGTTCCTCCATCAGCGCTCCGCCAACACCCATGGTCATGGCGCCGATGACTTGGCTGCGGGCTGTCTTGGGGTTCAGGATGCGTCCAGAGGCGCAGACGGCCAGCATGCGCCGGACCCGGGTCTCGCCGGTGTAGGCATCCACCGCCACCTCGACGAAGCGCCGGGCAAGGTCGCCGTACTCCATGGTGTCCTCCACCACCAGCCCATCCGGACCGGCGGCCTGCCCCAGCGGGACGGTACGGTTGCCCGCCCGCACCTGACCGTCGGCGAACTCCACCTCGGCCGCGTTGAAGCCCAGCTCTCTGTGCCACGGTCTCACGCGTCTTCACGCAGGCGGCATAGACACCGGCCGTGGCGCTGTTGCCGCCCAACTGGCCGCCCGAGCCCGCCAATACCGGGAAGGATGAATCACCCAGCCGCACGGTGACCTTGTCCATCGGCACGCCCACCATCTCGGCCGCTGTCTGTGCCATGACGGTGTAGCTGCCCGTGCCGATTTCGGTCATATCCGCCTCGACGATCACCTCGCCTTGGCCGTCGAGCCGGATACGGGCGCCCGGTGTCGTGTTGCGCGCGTTCTAGCCGAAGCGTTCCGCCCCGAGCCGAAGGCACTCCACGAACCGCCGCTGCGAGAAACGCTCCTCCGGCTGCTCCGGTGTGACCTGGGTGTCGTTGAGGATGCGGAACTCCACCGGGTCCATGCCCAGCTTCTCCGCCATCTCGTCCATGGCGATCTCCAGCGCCATCAGGCCCGGTGCCTCGCCCGGCGCGCGCATGGCATTGCCTTCGGGAAGGTCGAGCACAGAGAGCCTGAGGGCGGTCAACCGGTTCGACCCGGCGTAGAACAGCGCTGTCTGCTCCACGGCGTTCTCCGGTTTGCCACCCGGCAGGTTGCCGGACCAACTCTCGTGCCCGATCGCCGTGATCCTGCCGTCCCGCCCGGCACCAATGCGGATGCGCTGGATGGTCGCCGGGCGGTGGAAGGTGTTGTTGGTGATGAGGGGCCGCGTCAGGGTCAGCTTCACCGGACGGCGTGCCTCCCGCGCGGCCAGGGCGGCCAGCACGGTGTCGCCGCGGAGGAACAGCTTGGCGCCGAAGCCGCCGCCGACGAAGGGCGAGATCAGCCGCACCTTCTCCCGCGGGATGCCGAGGGTTTGCGCCAGGTCACTTGCGGCCCACTCGATCATCTAGTTCGAGAGCCAGACCACCACCTCATCGCCCCGCCACGCCGCCATGGAGGCGAAGGGCTCCATCATGGCGTGCGTCTGGTCCGGCGTCGTATAGGTGGCGTCGATCTGCACCGGCGCCTGCTCGAAGGTCTCGGCCACGACCACAGCGATGGCCTGGTGGTAGTGGTCCACTTCCGGGCCGCCCAGCAGCTTGGCGGTGTTCATGCTGCCCTTGCCGAGCGGCCCGGCATTCTCATGCGTCACGATGGCGTGCACCCCGGGCGCCTGGCGTGCGGCGGCGGTGTCCATGCTCGTGATTCGGCCCTTGGCGATCGCCACGCCCACCACGTAGCCATAGGCATGGTTGCGCACGGTATCATGGTGCTCATAGGCATAGGGGGGCGTGGCCCGTGGTCTTCAGCCGCCCGTCGATGCGGTCCAGCGGCTGGCCGACGACGCGGAGCTGGTCGATCGGGTTGGTCGTCGCGGGTGTGTCGAACTTCATGGCCTCAGGTTCTCGCTTCCGCCAGCACGGCGTGGAGCGTGCGCTCCGCCAGCGTCACCTCGAAGGCGTTTTCATGGGCCGGGCGCGCATTGGTCAGGATCGCCGCCATGGCCGCCTTGGCGCCGCGCGGCATCTCGGCCTCGGCCGCCTCCACCCGCCATGGCTTGTGCGCCACCCCGCCCAGCGCCACGCGGCCGGTGCCGTCCGGCCGCACCACGGCAGCCACCGACACCAGTGCGAAGGCATACGAAGCGCGGTCGCGCACCTTGCGGTAGATGTAGGTGCCACCGGCAGGCGGCGGCAGCGTCACCGCCGTGATCAGATCGCCGGGCTCCAGCGCCGTCTCGATATGCGGCGTATCGCCGGGCAGGCGGTGGAACTCCGCGATGGGGATGCTGCGGCTGGTGCCATCGGCCTGCACCGTCTCCACCACGGCGTCCAGCACCCGCATGGCCACCGCCATGTCGGGGGAGTTGGTGGCAATGCAGGCCTCGCTCTGGCCCACCACCGCCAACTGGCGGCTGAAACCGCCGATCGCCGCGCAGCCCGAGCCAAGCTGGCGTTTGTTGCAGGGTTGGTTAGTGTCGTAGAAATACGGGCAGCACGTCCGCTGCAGCAGGTTGCCCGCCGCGGTCGCCTTGTTGCGCAACTAGCCGGAAGCCCCCGCAAGAAGGGCGCGGGAGAAAAGGCCGTAATCGCGCCGTACGCGCGCATCGGCTGCGAGGTCTGTGTTGCGGACCAACGCACCGATGCGCAGGCCGCCCTCAGCGGTGGGTTCGATCTTGTCGAGCGCCAGGCCGTTGACGTCTTGCTGCCGCTCAGGTGCAGGTGCTAGCGCAGCACGGCCAGCAAGGTCGTCCGCGTGTCGAGCTCCAACGTTTCCTGTTTGCCGTTGATCGTGAGGGAGACGGGCACAATATGAACAGCGCCTGATGCGGCCGTCCCTCCGCTACCGGATTGGCCTTTGGCCAGAGATGGCACCATCGTCATGGCTGCGGAGGCGCCTGTCCCCGCCATCAGGCCACGACGCGACACTTCGCATGCGTCGTAATTGTTCCTCGTCTTCTCCACTGATGGCGGCCGGATAATCCTTGATAGGGGGAGTGCCGGAGCAGGTAAGCGGCTGCCTCTTGCCCAACGGCGCGGCTGCGGGTGGAGCCGAGGTGACGCTGCACTTCCTAGACGAGCTTGGTGCCGATGCACTGCAAGTGAGGAGCCTGCCCCACTCGCTCCCGACCTGGAGCGCACCCTGTTGGCCTAGTAGCGGATGCGCGCTCTGGCGCGCGGTAGCGTTCTCTTCGCCGGGCTTCTGTATGCCAGCCCTGTGCAACACAAAGTGGCACCACATCCCGACGGGGCAAACCTGGAGGCAGATTTTCCGCAGCAACGGTGGCGCAGTGGCCAGCCTGCACGACGGCGAGAACCACCTGGACTGGCAAGGATGCCCTGCGATATGAGGTCTTACGCCGTAAGACGTCGTCCTTAATGGCGGATTGTCTCTCCCTGGATGCTCGCGTAATCATTCCTGGTAAGTGAAGTTTGGTGTTTGGGGGTGCACATGGCGAAGGTAACAGATGTCAGGAAACCCGCTAGAGGTTCGTTCAGAGATGCTCCCCCAAAAAATCCTGATCCGACGCAGCCTAAAATTCTGGTTTGCTCGTCCGGTAAGGGTGGGAGCGGCAAAACGTGCCTGACTCGGAACCTAGCTGTTTTCGCGGCTCATGCTGGCTTACGCGTGGCTACCATCGACCTAGATCCACAGCGTGGTCTGACGAATTGGTATGCGGTCCGTCCTGAGGAGGCGGTTGCCATTCCCAATGTGGCCGTCCCTTTGTCAAATCTCCAGGAGGCTATGCGTCAGGCCAAAGCTTTGGGAGATCTGGAGCTTATTGTCGTAGATACACCGCCCGGTGTTGATGCATCGCCTGCGGAGATGCGTCAGCTTCTCCTTTTGGCCGACTTTGTTCTCGTGCCGACGGGACAAGGGGCTGGTGATCTAAGGTCTGTCGTGGAGTGGATGGCATTCATCCGCCGTGAGCAGCGGCCGTCTGCCTTCGTTCTGAATCTCACCGTACGGACGGCAGGAAGTTTCGATCGAGCCAAGCAGCGCCTTATCGAAGCAGGAGATCTCTGCCCTTTTGACATTCGACTATACGAGAGCATTCGGGTCAGCGACGAGATCGGGCTTGGGGTAGCTGAGATGAAAGGCGCAAATGGTCTTTCCGATGTCCGGGGCGTCTTCACATTTGCAATGCACGCTCTCGGAATGAAGGTGTCTGCCGATGCCTAAGCCCCCTTTGAAAACCTTCTCTGCAAAGGATATCAAGGCCCGGGCTGCTGTGGCGCCCATTGTGTCCACGACTTCGCGGGCTGAGGACTTCGCTGCTACTATCGTTCCACTAAATCGGCCCGAGGACTATGTCCGCGAGATTGGAAAGCTGTGGGACGAAGCACAGCGGCGCTTCCTATCGATTGGTCGCTATCTGCGGCATGCCATCCAGGCCAACCGAGGTGAGTTTGAAGCCAAGATTCTACCGCAACTTCCATTTGGTCGGGCTGTGGCATATCAGCTCAGAGAGGTTGCAGAAGCTGTCGAAACTGGCCGCTTCCGAGAAGCTGAGCTTCCGCGTAGCTATAGCGCAGCCTATTACCTGACCTTGGTCCCTGAGCAGCACCTATCACTAGCGCGAAGTCGCGGCTTGGTTCGTCCCCAGGCAGCGCGTTCCGAAATTATGCGGTTCCTAGCAGAGATAAAACCTGTGGATACGTCAACTGCAAAGCGACGGGAGAATCTTTTAAAGCGAAGAGAGTTTCTTGTCCGACAGATGGCCCGGATCCGCGGAGAAATTGCTGAGATTGAAAGCGAACTTGCCACTGGAGATCTGATTGTGGATGGGCAAGCCGAGTCCATTGATTAGCGTCTATCGGCCTTGTTGCATAAACCTTGCAGGTAGGCCTGCATGAGCAAGGCACTGGCACAGGGCGGACGCCCGAAGGCCCGCTACCGGACGCGGAACTGGTGGGAGTACGATCGGGGGCTAATCTCCCGCGGAGATCTGACGGTGTGGATCTCGCCGGACCTGGCCTGGCACGCCGCCGAGGGGTCAGGAAAGCGCGGTCGGCCGCAGGTCTTCACGGACGCGGCGATCCAGGCGGTGCTGACGCTGAAGGTGCTGTATCAGCTCCCGTTGCGGGCGGCCCAGGGCATGGCGGGGAGCCTGATCCGACTGGCCGGGCTGGACTGGCGCACACCTCACTACAGCACCCTTTCCCGGCGTCAGAAGGACCTCACCGTCGTCATTCCCTACCGCCCGCGGGGCGGGCCGCTGCACCTCGTGATCGACAGCGCGGGGTTGAAGGTGCTCGGCGAGGGCGAGTGGAAGGTGAGGAAGCACGGGGCCGACAAGCGGCGTGTCTGGTGCAAGGTCCACCTGGTGATCGACGCCGACAGCCATGAGGTGCGGGCAGTCGAGATGACGGACAACCGGCACGGGGATGGCGAGATCGTCCCGGGCCTGCTGACCCAACTGCCGAAAGCCGAACGGATCGGTGTCATCAGCGGTGACGGAGCCTACGACACCCGGGGCGTCTACGAGGCATCCGCGTCCCGTGAGGCGACTCTGGTCGTGCCCCCGCGCCGCAACGGCAAGCCATGGAAGGTAAGGACGACCGGCGCGGCCGAGCGCAACGAAAGCCTCCGTGCCATCAAGCGCCTCGGCCGACGGCTCTGGAAGAGGTGGAGCGGGTACCACCGGCGCAGCCTGGCCGAGACGGCCATGTCACGTCTGAAACGCCTGGGGGAGCGCCTCGCGGCCCGCGACCCTGCCCGTCAGGTTGCTGAGGTCCAGATCCGCTGCGCCATCCTGAACACCTTCAACGCCCTTGGCATGCCCGATACCGTCGCGCGCACCTGATCAGGACATCAAAGACCTAACTGCGTCCCCAACGCCGATTTCCGCAACAGAGCCCATCCGCTCCGAAAGGCAGTTGGTCGAGCGGATAGAATTCGACCTTCTGTTCCACTGGTTCGTCGGCCTGGGCATCGATGACCCTGTCTGGGACGCCACCACCTTTACCAAGAACCGCGACCGGCTGTTGGCCGGCGACATCGCGCAGCGTTTCCTGGCCAGCGTGCTGGTTCAGCCGCAGGTCAAGCGGTTGCTCTCGAGTGAACATTTCTCGGTCGATGGCACCCTGCTGGAGGCCTGGGCCAGCGCCAAAGCTTCCGCCCCAGGGACGATGCCGGTGGGAACGACGCCGACCCGCCAGCCAATGGCGGCCGCAATGCCGAACGCGATTTCCACGGCCAGCGGCGCAGCAATGACACCCATGCCTTGACCACCGATCCCGATGCCCGGCTGTTCCGCAAGGGCCGCGGCAAGGAGGCCAGGCTGTCCTTCATGGGCCACGCCCTGATGGAGAACCGCAACGGCATCATCGTGGGTGCCGTCGCCACCCGTGCCTCAGGCCATGCCGAGCGCCTGGCAGCCCTGCATCTGGTTGTACCGCATGCAGACCGGCCCGGCCGGATCACCCTGGCCGGCGACCAGGGTTTCGATGCCCGCGATTTCGTCGATGAGTTGCGCGAGATCAACGTCACGCCGCATCTGGCGTAGAATACCGCCGGCCGGCGTTCGGCCATCGATGGTCGCACCACCCGCCATCCTGGCTATGGCGTCAGCCAGCGTATCCGAAAGCGCATTGAGGAGGCCTTCGGCTGGGCCAAGACCATTGCCGACCTGCGCAAGGCCCGGCACCGCGGCCTGGCCAAAATCGACTGGCAGTTCACCTTCGCCATGGCCGCCTACAACCTGATCCGGCTGCCCAAGCTGCTCGCGAGCGCCCCGTCATGACCGGCAAAGCACATCCGATGCTCGGCAAGTGGCAGATCACCAGCATGGACCTCTGGGACGGCGCGTTCATCGATCTGCTCGGGCCGGGATACATCCGGTTCGACGCCGATGGTGGCGGCGAATTCGCCTTCGGCGCCGTCCAGGGCGGGCTCGACTGCGGCTTTGCCAGCCACAGCATCGACTTCACCTGGGAGGGCAGCGACGAGATGGACCCCGCCCGATGCGACGATGATGCCCAACTCGAAGAGGACGGCACCATCACCGGTGAAATCCGCTCCCATCGTGGCGACGAAGCATCCTTCACCACTCGGCGATGGTAGCTTTTCAGCAGCCTGCTAGACCGGCCTGATGCGCGGGTCGGCTGCCAACTCCATGAGGTCCAGCTCCTCCTCCAGCACATGGAAGGCGTCGTCACCGATGGTGCCGTCGCTCCGCAACTCCTCCAGCGCATCGCGCGCCGCCTCCACGGCACGGGCCTGCAGCGCCGCCGTGCTGTCCGGGGCAGGGGTTCCGATCCGCTGCTCGTCGAGCTTCGCCCTGGCTTTCATGTCCCGCAGCAGCGCGTCGCGGACGGGCGAGGCCGGCGCCTCCTCCAGGCAGCGCATCGCCGCCTTGGAGGTCTTGAGCCGTGCCAGCCGGACCTCCTCGGCGACCATAGTGTCCTCCGCCAGGCCAAGGTGGTGCAACAGCGGCCCCAGCGTGCTGCCCTGGAGCACCAGGGTGACCAGCACGACGCAGACGGCGGCAAAGACCACCGCGTCCCGGAAGGGCAGTCCCTCCGGCAGGGCCAGCGCCGTGGCCAGGGTGACGACGCCGCGCATCCCGGCCCAGGCG
>NZ_BDLP01000187.1:0-8475 GCF_001950415.1 Roseomonas sp. TAS13 | reverse complement strand
TCGCCTTACGGTGGAGCTGTGCGTAGATGTGATCAAGAGACAGGGCCGGGCGCAGGAACAGCACGCCGCAGACCAGGGCCGAGACGGGGTTGCCCGGCAGGCCGAGCAGCGGCACGCCCCGCAGATGCCCCCAGATCAGCGGCTTGCCGGGGCGCATGGCGATCCGCCAGAAATCCAGCGCGAAGCCCTGCGGCCCCAGCGCCGACTGCACGAGGTCATGCTCCCCGACGCTGGCGCCGCCCGTGGTGGCGAGCAGGTCGCAGCCTTCCGCCGCCCGGGCCGCCATGGCGATGGCCGTGGAATCATCCGCCACGATGGGCAGGATGACGGGATCGCCCCCCGCGCCGCGCACCAGGGCGGCCAGGGCATGGGCGTTGGAGGACACGATGCCGCCCGGCGGCAGCGGGTCGCCGGGCAGGGCGATCTCGTCGCCCGTGGCCAGGATGCCGATCCGGGGCCGGCGGTGCACGGCGAGCCAGGGATGGTTGGCGGCGGCGGCGAGCCCGATGTCCCGCGCGGTGAGCCGACGCCCGGGGGACAGCAGTTCCTCCCCGGCGGCGAAGTCCAGCCCGCGCCGCCGGATCCAGCGCCCGGGGCGCACGGTCTCCCGCACGGTGACGCGGGCGCCCTCGGCGGTGGCGTCCTCCTGCAGCAGGATGCCGTCCGCCCCTTCCGGCACGAAGCCGCCGGTGAAGATCCGCACCGCCTCGCCCGGCCCGACCGTGCCGGCGAAGGGATGGCCCGCCGGTGCGGCCCCGGTTACCGCCAGGCTGGCACCCTCCACCGCCTCGGCGGCCCGCACGGCATAGCCGTCCATCGCCGAGACATCGGCGGGCGGCTGGGTGAGGCGCGCCGCCACGGGCGCGGCCAGGACGCGGTTCCAGGCTTCCGGCAGGCTGACCGTCTCCGCCGGAACGGGGGGCAGCGCATCCAGGATACGGCGCAGCGCCTCGGAAACCGGGATCATCCTCGCTGGAACCCTTTCAGTCGGCCTCGAAAGTGCCGGACTTGCCGCCCGACTTGTGCACCACGCGCACCGCTTCGATCCGCATCCCCCGGTCCACCGCCTTGCACATGTCATAGACGGTCAGGGCCGCCACGGTGGCGGCGGTCAGCGCCTCCATCTCCACCCCGGTGCGCCCGGCGGTGGACACGGTGGCGGCGATCTCCACCGCATCCGGCTCCACCGGTTCCAGCTCCAGCTTCACCGAGGTCAGGGGCAGGGGATGGCAGAGCGGGATCAGGTCGGCGGTGCGCTTGGCGGCCATGATGCCGGCCAGCCGCGCCACGCCCAGCCGGCCAGCAGGGGCTCCCCGCGCCATTCCGGCCGCATCTCCAGCATGGCGGCCCAGCCTTCGGGCGAGACCCGCAGCAGGGCGTGGCGCGGTGGGGTCTCAGCCATGGGCCGCCTCAGCCATGGCGCAGGGCCAGCTCCTGCACCCGCGCCGCGATCTCCGCCGCCTTGGGCCTTCCGCCGCGTTCCTGCCCCAGCGCGGCGCGCGTGTCGCGTTCCGGTAGGCCGCGCGCGAGCAGGGCCCGGAACTGTTCCGCCAGTGGGGCCGCCGGGTCCCAGGTTTCCAGCACCGCGCCGGTCCGGGCGAGGTTGTCCAGCCCGGGCGCGAAGACCGGGGTGGATTTCGCCTTCTCCTGCAACACCTCCAGCGGGAGCTTGGTCACCCGCGCCATGGAGGGCAGGTCCATCACCGCCGGCTCCGCGCCTGGCAGTGCCACCAGCACGCGCGTTGCCAGCGCCGTGGCGATAAAGGCGCCCGCCGCCGTATGGCCGTAGAGCAGGCCGACCGTCGGCCGCCCGTGCAGGTCGGCCAGGACGAGGCACTTGGCCAGATGCGCCAGGAACTCGTTCAGCCCGAGCAGCTCGTCGCGCCGGCTCATGCGCTGGCTGTCGCTGTCCACCAGCACCAGCACCGGGCCCTGGCCGTCCTTCTCCAGCGCCGCGAGTACATGGCCGGACAGCGCCAGCGCCCCCTCCACGCCCAGGGCCGCGCGGCGCGCCACGCCGATCACCACGGCCTCCTGCCCATCCGGCAGGGGGGCGGAGCCGGCGATCAGCCCGTCCTCTCCGATGCGGACCGCATGGCCGGCCGGGAAGAGGGAAGCGAGCATGTCAGCGGGCGTCATCGGCGCTCTCCGCGATACGGGTGGCGAGCTCCGCGAAAGCCTTGTCGTCCAGCTCGGGCACGGTGTCCGGTGCCTCGGCCCCCAGGGCGCGCCAGATCTCCCGCGCATCGGTGCTGTTGCCGAAGCGCTGCAGCCGCGCCTCCAGCCGCTTCTGCTCGGCCCGCATCGCGGCGAGGCCGAAGCCGCCCGCCTCATGCAGCGCCCGCAGCGCGGCCTCGCGGAAGGCCACCATCGTGTCGGCGCAGTACCCGTCCGCCCCGCCCAGCAGGCGGCGGTGCTTGCCGCCCATGGTCCGCCAGATCAGCGGCCGGTCGCGGGAGTCGAACTCCTCGACGCCCTTGTTGGTCTCGATCACTTCCGGGCCGGAAACGCTGATGCGCCCCTGTTCCGAGACGACGAGGCGGGAGCAGCAGCCGGCGATCAGCCCGCCGCCGCCATAGCAGCCGTTCCGCCCACCGATCAGCCCGACGACGCGCGCCCCGGCGGCGCGGGCCTCCAGCAGCGCGCGCATGATCTCGGCGATGGCGAGCTCGCCGGCATTGGCCTCCTGCAACCGCACGCCGCCCGTGTCGAAGAGGATCAGCACGCGGCCCGCCGCCCCCATCTCGCGCGCCGCGCGCAGCAGCCCGGTCAGCTTGGCGCCATGCACCTCGCCAAAGGCTCCGCCCATGAAGCGGCCTTCCTGCGCCGCCACCAGCACGGGCTGCCCGTCGATCCGCCCGGCGCCCGCCACCATGCCGTCGTCGAACTGGCGCGGCAGGTCGAAGAGCGGCAGATGCGGGCTCAGCTCGCGCGTCTCGGGGCCGAGGAACTCGGTGAGGCTGCCAGGGTCCAGCAGCCCCTGGAGGCGCTGGCGGGCGCTGGCCTCGTACCAGCTCGCCTTGCGGAAATCGAGGCTCACGGCGCGTCCTCCTCGATCAGCCGCTGCGCCTGGGCGAGCCGCAGCGCCACCGTGTCCGGCCGCGCGCCCCCGTCGTTCACCGAAAGGCGCAGGCCGCCGGGCGAGCGGCGCGCGACGAAATCCGCCACCACCGCCTCCCAGACCGTGCCGAAGCCATGCGCGGCGGTGGCGATCTCCACCACGCATTCCGTGCCCGGCAGCACGCGTTCCGCCAGCACTTCGAGGTTGCCGGAGGCGACCACGCCGGCGATCGCCGTCTTCCGCGTGCCGCCGGCCGGCTTCGCGGCCCGGTGGCGGAAGGTCAGGTTCTCCATGGGATCGTCTCCTCACCAGTTCCGGAAACGCGCGGGCGGCTGGTAGAGCCCGCCCGACCAGTGCGCGAGATCCTTGATCGAACGCGCCGCCAGCAGACCGCGATCGGCATCCAGCGGGTCGATGCCCAGATCCTCCGGCCGCCGGATCACGCCTCGTTCGCGCAGCCGCTCCACCATCCCCGCATCGCGCCCGCGCCCAAGCGGGGTATAGCCCGCCACGCCCCGGATCGCCTGCTCGCGCTCATCCCGGTCGCGGCAGAGCAGCAGGTTGGCGATGCCTTCCTCGGTGACGATATGCGTGACGTCGTCGGCATAGACCATGACCGGCGCCAGATCGAGCTTCAGCCTGTCCGCCAGCAGCAGCGCGTCGAGCTGCTCCACGAAGAGCGGCGCGTTCTTGTCGCCGAAGGTCTCGCCGATCTGCACCACCAGCTTGCGCCCGCGCCGCAGCGCGGCGGCGCCGTCCGGATCGGCCTCCCGCCCCGCGCGCAGCCAGGGCTCGCTGGGATGGCGCCGCCCACGCGCGTCGGAGCCCATGTTCGGTGCGCCGCCGAAGCCCGCGATGCGCGACTGGGTGACGGTGGAGGAATGCCCCTCCAGGTCGATCTGCAGCGTGGAGCCGATGAACATGTCGCAGGCATAGAGGCCGGCGGTCTGGCAGAAGGCGCGGTTGGAGCGCAGCGAGCCGTCGGCGCCGGTGAAGAAGATGTCGGGCCGCGCCGCGATGTAGCGGTCCATCCCGACCTCGGAGCCGAAGCAGTGCACCTGCTCCACCCAGCCGCTCTCGATGGCCGGAATCAGCGTGGGATGCGGGTTCAGCGCCCAGTGGGTGGCGACCTTGCCCTTGAGGCCGAGGCGCTCGCCATAGGTCGGCAGCAGCAATTCGATGGCGGCGGTGTTGAAGCCGATGCCGTGGTTCAGCCGGCGCACGCCGTACTCGGCATAGATCCCCTTGAGCGCCAGCATGGCGGTGAGGATCTGCGTCTCGGTGATGGCGGCCGGGTCGCGGGTGAAGAGCGGCTCGACATAGAAGGGCCTGCCCGCCTCCACCACGAAGTGCACGCGGTCGCCGGGGATGTCCACGCGGGGCACCTTGTCCACCACCTCGTTCACCTGCGCCACCACCACGCCGTTCTTGAAGGCCGTGGCCTCCACCACGGTCGGCGTGTCCTCGGTGTTCGGCCCCGTGTAGAGATTGCCCTCGCGATCCGCGCTCACCGCCGCGATCAGCGCCACATGCGGCGTCAGGTCGATGAAGTAGCGGGCGAAGAGTTCCAGATAGGTGTGCACCGCACCCAGTGCGATCTGCCCGCCATAGAGCATCCGCGCGATGCGGGCCGATTGCGGGCCGGAATAGGCGAAGTCCAGCCGCCGGGCGATGCCGGTCTCGAAGATGTCCAGATGCTCGGGCAGCACCACGCCCGACTGCACCATGTGCAGGTCATGCACCTTGTCCGGGTCGAGCCCGGCCAGGGCGCGGGCCAGCAGGTCCGCCTGCTTCTGGTTGTCGCCCTCCAGGCAGACGCGGTCGCCGGGGCGCAGCACCGCCTCCAGCAGCGCGCCCGCCCTGGCCGCGGGCACCACCTTGCCCTGCGCCAGGGGCGCCCCCGCGGCGATGCGAGCCTCCCGCGCTTCCTGTTCCTGGCGCCATTGGGCCATGGCTTCCCTCCCCGCTTCTCGGAACCCGGCGGCCCCGGGCAGGGCGGCCTTCACCTCATGTGGATGCCAGAGTGGCGCATCCGCTATTTCGTGTACAGCGCAAGTTTGTTGCCACGTTGTTGCATACTTTGTTGCTTGTCGACCGGTGTTTTGCATACTTAAACCCAGGCCGGCGGCAGACTGGCCCGTGATCTCGGGAACATCCAGGAAGGATTCCGGCCCATGCCGCTTCCCTTTGCCCAACGCCCCGCCATGCCGGGGGGCTGCCCGTGACCATCTTCGGCGTCGCCCTGCCCGCGGTCTGCACCCCGGCCGGCGTTCATCTGAGGGACCTGCTGGGCTTCGCGCCCGGCGTGAAGGCCAATGTCGGCGGGGTCGGCCTCGCCGCCACCGATCCGCGGCTGGTGCCCTATGGCGCGCTGACCGCCAATTTCCACACCGGCCTGGGCTGCCTCGTGGCGCCATCCGTGCTCTATCTGGCCGTCCGGGCCCTGATGGGCGGCTGAGCGATGGATGGCATGGAGGCGGGATCGGTGCCGGAGCCGGTGGAGGCATTGTCGGAGGAGCGGATTCTCCTGTCCGAGCGCATCCGCAACGCGCTGACGGACGAGATCGCCTCCGGCACCCTGGCGGCCGGCACCGCGCTGGACGAGCAGCTCCTGGCCGACCGCTTCGGCGCCTCCCGCACCCCGGTGCGGGAGGCGCTGCGCCAGCTCGCGGTGAGCGGGCTGGTGGAGCTGCGCCCGCGCCGGGGCGTGGTGGTGACCCGCGTGACCGCGACGCGCATCATGGACATGTTCGAGACCTCGGCCGAGATGGAGGCGCTCTGCGTCCGCCTCGCCACCTATCGCATGACGCCGCTGGAGCGCAGCCGGCTGATGGACCTGCACGACGCCTCGGCGGAGATGGTGCGGCGTGGCGATGTCGATGCCTATGACGGCTTCAACCGGGATTTCCACGACGCCATCTACCGCGCCACGCACAACGCCTTCCTGGCGGAGCAGGCCATGGCGCTGCGCGGCCGGCTGGCGGCCTTCCGGCGCACGCAGCTCCGCCACGGCGACCGCATCCACCGCTCGCGCGAGGAGCACGGGCAGGTGATGGCGGCGATCGCGCGGGGGGATGGCGAGGAGGCGGCGCGCTGCATGCGGGCGCACATGCTCAACGCCGCCGGGGCGCTGCGCGGCTACATCGCCGCCCATGCGGTGCAGGAGCAGGACCAGGAGCGGATCGCCGCAGGACGGCATCGACCGGAAGCGTGAGGCTGAGGTCCCGGCAGGTGGGTGAAGGATCCGTGCCGGACACCCGCGAACCGGCGATGCCCGGGCGGTGCCTCCCCGGAACGGTGCCGCGGGGAGCCTGAGCCGCCCGCCCGGCGACGGGCCCGGCCCGGGGGGCATCCGGGGACCGGGCTCCGGGGAGACGCCCGGCCAGGATGAACGCTCCATCATTCCACTCCACCATCATCGCGGTTGCAGGACCGGCCCCTAAGCGGGATGCTGCGTGCATGGCCGCGACGGCGGGATAAAACGGGGGGAAGGCGAACCGTGACAGGGTGTGGCGAAGGCCCGGCTGCGCGCCTGGACCGGCCGGTGCGCGGATCGCCGCATGGCCGCCCCGGTGCTTGGCGGGGCGGGGCTTGAAGAGCCCCTCCTCCTTCCTTGGCCGGTCCGGCGGCATGGTCCGCTTCGTCCGCGCGACCGGGCTGCTGGCGGCGGTGGCCATCCTGGCCGGTGCCGGGCTGACGGCGATGCATCTGCGCACCAGCGCGCTGGCGACGGCCAAGGCGAATCTGGCCGCGCTCGACACCCTGCTGGCGGAACAGTCGGACCGCGCCCTCCAGAGCGTGGAGCTCGTGGTGAACGGCGTGGCCGGGGACCTGCGGGACGGCCAGTTGCAGAGTGCCGAGGAGTTCGACAGACGCGCCACGGCGCCGGAGGTCTTCGGGATGCTGGTGGCGCGGATCTCGGGCATCCCGCAGCTCGATGCCGTGACCATCATCGCCCGGGACGGGCGGCTGCTGAACTTTTCCCGCTACCAGCCGGTGCCCCCGGTCAACGTCGCCGACCGCGACTACTTCAAGGTGCTGAGCACCGATTCCTCGCGGCTGACCTTCATCGGCCTGCCGGTCGAGAACCGGGGGAATGGCAGCCCGACCGTCTACCTGGCCCGCCGGATCTCCTCGGCGGAGGGACAGTTCCTGGGCTTGGTGCTCGGGGCCATGAACCTGCAGTACTTCGATCGCCTCTATGCCGATCTGAGGATGCCCAAGGATACGCGCATCGCCCTGTGGCGCGACGACGGGGCCCTGCTGCTGCGGCATCCGTCGCTTCCCGCCGGCACACAGGGCATGGACCTGCCGGCCGGCATGCGGCCGGGTGAACGCCAGGTGGAGGAACTGCGCAACCCGGTGGATGGCCGGCACCACCTCGTGGCAGCGACACGGTTGCAGACCCAGCCCGTGGTGGTCAGCATCAGCCGGACCACGCAGGCGGTGCTGGCCCGCTGGCGCATCGATGCCGGCATCCTGATCGTCTCGGCGATGCTGATCGCCGTGACGCTCCTGCTCATCGCCACCTTCGTCGCCGGGCGCTTCCGCCTCTATAGCCGCATGGCGGAGGCCATGGCGGCACGCGAGACGGCCGAGCAGGGGCGGCGCAGCGCCGAGGAGCAGCTGCGGCAGGCGCAGAAGCTGGAGGCGCTGGGACAGCTTGCCGGCGGTGTGGCGCACGACTTCAACAACGTGCTGCAGGCCATCGCCGGGGGCGCGAACCTGATCCGCCGCCGTGCCGGCGATCCGCAGGCGGTGGAGAAGCTGGCGGCGATGATGGGCGAGGCCGCGGAGCGCGGGGCGGCGGTGACGCGCCGCCTGCTCGCCTTCGCCCGCAAGGACGAGCTTCGCAGCGAGAGCGTGGCGGTCGAGGCTCTGCTGGCCGACCTGGTCGAGATCCTGCGGCACACGCTGGGACCGGGGCTGCGTATCGTCGTGGAGGTGGAGCCCCGCCTGCCGGTGCTGTGCGCGGACCGTTCGCAGCTGGAGGCGGTGCTGATCAACCTGGCCACCAATGCACGGGATGCGATGCCCAGGGGCGGGACGCTCCGCTTCGCCGCCTCGCGTGCCCCGGAAGGCGAGGCGCCGCCGCTCCCTCCGCTGTCCGGGGCGCCCCAGGATGGGGGCGGGCAGGCGCCGGACCAGGAGACGGCGGCCGCGTCCTACCTGCGCCTGACCGTTTCCGACACGGGGAACGGCATGGACCCGGCGACGCTGTCGCGGGCGACGGAACCCTTCTTCACCACCAAGCCTAAGGGGCAGGGCACCGGCCTCGGCCTGTCCATGGCCAAAGGCTTCGCGGAGCAGTCCGGGGGCGCCCTCGTCATCGCCAGCACGCCGGGCCAGGGCACCACGGTCACGCTCTGGCTGCCCCTGCCGGTCCGGGAGGACGCGGCCGCCGACCTGCCCTG
>NZ_BDLP01000186.1:0-8533 GCF_001950415.1 Roseomonas sp. TAS13 | reverse complement strand
TGGCGGAGGCCCGCCGCGAGGAAATGCTCGGATGGTTCCAGGGACCGCCCGAGGAGCGCCGCGCCCAGGCGGAGCGTTTCATCGACAACAACGTCGTCACACTGCCGCCCGAGTCACGCCGCCTGGCGATCGAGGACGTGTTGCGCGCCAACCCCGCCGCCTGGCGCCACTGGCTTGAATCCGGCAGCCGGGAGGACTGGGGCCGGCGCGTCGGCATCCTGCCCTATCCGACGCTGATCCTGGCTGGCGGCGAGGACGCGGATCTGGGCCCGGCGGCGCAACGGAGGCTCATGGCGCCGCACTTCCCCGAATCCCGGCTGGAGGTCCTGTCGGGCCTCCGGCACCTCCTGCCATTGGAAGGGCCGGAGCGTGTCGCGGCCCTGATGCGGGACTTCCTGGCCGAATGCGCGCGTTGAGCGCCGCACCGTCGCGTCAGCCGGGCACGCTCGTCCCGGCGCCTCCCGCGAGACCCGGCATGGGGAGGGGATATCGCTCCCGCAGCGCCTGGAAGGAGATCAGCTCCCCCGCGATGGCGCTGGCGGCCACGGTCGGCGGGCTGGCGAGCCAGACCTGGCCGGGGCCGGAGCGGCCCGGGAAGTTGCGGTTGATGGCGCTGACCGTCACCTGGGAAGGAGAAACCGAGACTCCGGGGCCACAATTGGCGCAGGCGCCGCAGGCCGGCTGCAGGATCTCGGCGCCAATGCGCGCGAAGGTGTCGAGGTAGCCGCGCGCCGCGCAATAGTCCCGCACGGCCGCCGTGCCGAACTGCAGAAGCAGCCGGACATGCGGCGGCGGCCTGAGTCCGCGCGCCACGGCCCAGGCCAGCACCTCGTGGTAATGGTCGAAATCCTCGCGCTTCCCGGCGGTGCAGGAGCCGCCATAGGCGATGTCGATCCGCACCGGCCCGTCCAGCGCCGCGACGGGCACGCCCCGCCCCGGATCGCCCGGCGCGGCGAGCATGGGCGACAGGTGCGACAGGTCCAGGGTGATGACCTCGGCATAGGGTGCCCCCGGATCGCTGCACATCCAGGGTTCCGGCTCGAAGTCGATGCCGCGCCGATCGCGCAGAAAGCGCCGGGTTTCGGCATCGGGGGCGACAATCCCGGCGAAGCCCCCCAGCTCGGCCGTCATGTTGGTGAGCGTGGCCCGCTCGTCGATGCCGAGGCAGGCAACGCCCGGCCCCGCGAACTCGAAGACCTTTCCGACGCCCGTGCCGGCCTTCAGCCCAGGCCGGGCGAGGAGATGCAGCACGATGTCCTTCGCGGTCACGCCGGGCGGCGGGCTGCCCTGCATCTCGATGCGCAGCACCTCCGGCACCCTGAGCCGCACCATGCCGGTCACCATGGCATTCGCCATGTCCGTGGTGCCGACGCCGAAAGCCAGGCAGCCCAGCGCACCGCTGTGCGGCGTGTGGGAGTCGGTGCCGACGATGAGCCGCCCCGGCAGGGCGTAGCGTTCCGCCACCAGGGCGTGCGAGATGCCCTCGGAGCCCTCTCCGCCCGGAAGGTAGCCGTGATCCGTCAGCCCATGCTCGGCGACGAAGGCGCGGTGCGCCTCCGACAGCGCCCGGACATGCGGCAGCAATCCGCGCTCCACATGTGCCGGGCTCCGGTGCGCATAGGAATAATGGTCCTCGAAGGTGAGGATGGAGCCAGGGTCCTCCAGCACCGGCGTTTCGCCGAAGGCGCCGCGCAGCATGAAGCGGCACATCGCCGTGTAGATGTCGTGGATGAAGCGCAGGTCGGCGCGCACGAAGATCCCCGAGCCCGGTTCGGGTCGCTCCCCGGCACCCGGAACCGCCACGGCATGACGGGCCAGGATCTTGGCGGCCAGGGTCTGCGGCCCCGGTAACACCGCCGGGCGTGCGCCGGATGCGTGCCGCAGCACGCACCGCCCGTAGGCCAGCAGCCCGCCGGCCCGCAGCACGGCGGCAGTGACCGCGTCCCGGCCCGCGACGAGCTCCTCCACCCCGATCGACTCGCCGCGCCGGATGCGTTCGACCAGCCCGAAATCCGTCGAGGTGAAGAGCCCGAGATTGTCGGCGTTCTGGCGGTAGATACGCTCGAAGCTCTCCGCGATGACGAGCCGGATGCCGGCCATCTTCTCGGCCAGCGGGCTGTGCTCGCGGGAGGAGCCCTTGCCGTAGCGTGCCCCGGCGACGACCACCGAGAAGCCACCCGCGCGCGCCGCTCCGGGCCGGAACGGCAAGGCGTCGTCGCATTTGACGTCGGTATAGGCATGGTCGGCCAGCGCTTCGTCGAAATGGACGAGCGAGGGCAGGGGGGTGATCTCGTCGGTGGAGACGTCGTCGCGCAGCCGCCCCGCTTCGGCAAGCGTCAGGTCGCAGCCCCCGAGCTGCGCCGTGACCAGTTCCGGGTCGCCGGACAGGAAGAGGACGCGTCCCGGCAGTTCCAGGCGGTCGCTCATTCCGCCGCCATCGGCAGGTCGGGTGCCCAGAGCAGGCCCGCCGCCGCCATGCGCCCGATCTCTGCCTCGGACAGCCCGGCCTCCCGCGCGATCTCCAGGCTGTGCTCGCCGCTGCGCGGCGGCTGGCGCCGCAATCCCAGGCGGGCGCCGTCCACGGCCACGGGCAGGGCCGGCAGCCCCGCCAGCGGGCGCGCGGCGGTGCCGCCGGGCGCGACGCGGGCGGCGCCTTCGGCGCTCGCCATCTCTGTGTCCAGCAGGCCGCCCGAATTCCGCAGATGCGGATCGTCGAAGAGGTCGCCCGGCCGGGCGATCGGCGCGAAGCTCAGCCCCAGCGCCTCGCAACGGGCCATCAGCTCGGCCTTGGAAAGCCGCCGGAAGACCTCCGCGACGCGGGGCAGGTATCGGGACCGGTCGAGCACGCGCTGCGCCTGGGTGGCCAGCGCCGGGTCGCGCAACAGGTCCGACAGGCCGAAGGCCTCGCAGAAGCCGCGCCACTGGGTCTCCGTCACGACGCCGACGAAGACCTGCTCGCCGGGATCGGCCGTGTCAAAGACGTCATAGACCGACCAGGGCTTCACCATGGCCGGATCGCCGAAGGAAGGCGGGTTCTGCCCGGTGATGGCGTTGGCGGCCATGTGCTGCGCCATCAGCACCATGTTGGTCTCGAAGAGCCCCGACTGCACATGCGCGCCCCGCCCCGTGGCCTCGCGTTCGCGCAGCGCGCCCAGGATGCCGATCACGCCGAACAAGCCGCCCATGATGTCGTTGACCGAGGAGCCCGCGCGCATCGGCTTGCCAGGCAGCCCGGTCATGTAGGCGAGGCCGCCCATCATCTGCACGACCTCGTCTAGCGCCGCGCGGTGCTCGTAGGGGCCGGGCAGGAAGCCCTTGCAGGAACAATAGATCAGCCGGGGATTGAGCGCGGAAAGATCGGCATGGCCGAGTCCGAGCTTGTCCATCGCGCCGGGGCGGAAATTCTCCAGCACCACATCGGCCTCGGCGGCGAGGCGGCGCACCAGTTCCAGGCTCTCGGGACGCTTCAGGTCGAGGCACAGGCTGCGCTTGTTGCGGTTGAAGCTGGGGAAGAAGCCGATCGCCGCGCCCATCAGGCGCCGGGTGTTGTCGCCTTCCGGGCCCGGCTCGACCTTGATCACGTCGGCGCCGAGATCACCCAGCACCATGCCGCAGCTCGGCCCCATGATCATATGGGTGAATTCCAGCACGCGGATGCCGTGCAGCGGGCCGGTCGTGCCGCGCGGCGTGGCCGGGACGGCCTCCGGTGCCGCCTCGGCCGGCCGGGCGGCGGCCTCCCGCGCCGGATGGAAGGTGCGCGGGATGCCGGCCCTGGCGACACGGCCGTGCAGCACCTCGCCGGGCAGGCCTTCCTGCAACAGGGCACGCGTCTTGATCAGCGCGGCGAGATCGATGCCCGTGTCGAAGCCCTCCGATTCCAGGAGATAGACCAGGTCCTCCGTGTCGATGTTGCCCACCGAGCCGGGGGCGAAGGGACAGCCGCCGAGCCCGCCCAGGGCGGCATCGAAGCCGCGCACGCCTTCCTCCAGCCCGGCCAGCACATTGGCCAGCCCGGTGCCCATGGTATCGTGCAGATGCAGGTTGCCGAGGCGCACGGGGCCGAGCTCCAGCCGCACCGCGCGCACCAAGCGGCGGACCTGCCGGGGGCTGGCATAGCCCAGCGTATCGGCCAAGGCGACAGCATCGGCCCCGGCCCCGGCCAGTTCGGCGGCCAGGGCGATCACCTCGCGCTCCGGCACCTCGCCCTGAAGGGAGCAGCCGAAGGCGGTGGAGATCCCGGCCTCGATCGAGGGCCGCGCCGCGCCGAGCGTGCGGGCCCATTCCACCACGCGGCGGAACTCCGCCACCTGCTCCGCCCGGCTGCGGCGGACATTGGAGCGGCTGTGCGCCTCGCTGGCGGAAACGGGCAGGACGATCGCTTGCGCCCCGGCGGCCGCGGCATTCTGCGCGCCGCGCAGGTTGGGCGCCAGCGCCATCACCTGCAGCCCCGGATGCGAGGCGCGCAGGCTGCCGACCACCTCGGCGGCATCGGCCATCTGCGGCATGGCGGCGGGCGGCACGAAGCTCGCCACCTCCATCTCCGGGATGCCGGCTTCCGCCATGGCGGCGATCCAGCGCAGCTTCGTCCCGGTCGGCATCACCGACCGGATCATCTGCAGGCCGTCGCGCGGCCCTACCTCCCGCACTGTGACGGCGGGTTTTTCCTTGGCGTTCCTCATGCTCGCATGATGCCCCCGCGAGGCGCGGAGGTGAAGCCGTGGTTGGCGGGATCAGCGTCCGCCATCCGCGGAAGTCGGCCAGGCTAGATGATCCCGCAGCAGCCGCGCGGCGGGGGGCAGCATCGCCGCCGGCCGGGTGATCAGCCGCAACTGCCGCCGCGCCCAGCCCTCCTCCAGCGGCACGGCGCACAGGGCAGGCGTCCCGGGGCCTGTCCCGGCCAGTCCCTCCGGCACCACGGCGAGGCCCAGCCCCGCCGCCACCAGGCCACGGGCCGCCTCCGTCGCGCCGACCTGGAAGCGGAATTCCAGCCGGTGGCCGAGCCTGCGTGCCGCGTCGTCCAGGATCAGCGACAGCGCGCCCCCCTCCTGCACGCCGATGAGCGGATGCTCCAGCAGCGCGCCGAAGCGCAGGGATCGGGCCGTCGCCAGGGGATGGTCCGCCCGGCACAGGACGACCAGCCGGTCGCGCCGCCAGGGGCGGGCCTCCAGGGAGGACGGGATCTCGCTGGCGCTGGTGATCAGTCCCAGGTCCCCCCGTCCTTCCACGAGGTCGTGGAGGATCGTGCCGCTCGTCTCCTCCTTCAGCTCGACACGGATGGCGGGATGCCGCGCCGCGAAGCCGGCCAGCAACGCCCCCAGGTCGTGGCCCGCGATCACCGAGGCCGAGGCGCCCAGCCGGACGCTGCCCTGTCCGCCGCTGGCGAAGGCGCGGAAATCCCCGGCGAAGCGGGCCGAGAGGTCGAAGAGGGCGCGCGCATGCTGCGCGATCGCCTCCCCCGCCGCAGTCGGGCGCACCCCGCGCGCGCCCCGTTCCAGCAGCGGCAGGCCGCAGTCGCGTTCCAGCAGTTGCAGCCGCTTCGCCGCCGCCGAGGTGGCGATGCCGCAACGCTGCGCCGCCTGGGTGATGCTGCCGAGCTCCACCGTCGCCAGCAGGATGCGCAGGGTCGTCCAGTCGGCCTGGAAGGGGTTCATGAGGCATGCCCATCACGGGATCGGGGTTGGCGTGGCGCGATGATGGCCGCTGCCGGAGGGTGCCGAAAGACCGGCTTGGCTTGCGGAGACCGGAGGGTTAGACCTGGGCCAAAGCATGATCCGGCGGGGACGAACCCGGCGGCAGGGAGGAGATCAAGGCATGAAGCGGCGCAGCTTCCTCGCGGCGGGCATAGCTTCGCTCGCGGCCCCACGGCTGGCAGGCGCCCAAACGAATGGGCGCCCCTCCTCGGTGCTGCGCGTCATTCCGCAGGCGGACCTGGCGGTGCTGGACCCGGGCATCACCACGGCCACGGTGACACGCAACCACGGCTTCATGATCTTCGACACGCTCTATGGCCTGAACGCCGTCGGCGAGCCGGTGCCGGAGATGGTGGAGGGCCACGAGGTCGCCGATGATGGCCGAAGCTGGATGCTGCGGCTCCGCGGCGGGCTCCGCTTCCATGACGGGGAGCCTGTGCTGGCCTCGGATGCCGTGGCCAGCCTGCGCCGCTGGGCGCGCCGTGATCCCTTCGGCAAGACGCTGATGGCCGCGACCGACGAGCTGTCCGCGCCTGACGACAGGACCATCCTTTTCCGCCTGAAGCGTCCCTTCCCGCTGCTGCCGCTCGCCCTGGCGAAGACCACGCCCTACACGCCCTTCATCATGCCGGCGCGGCTGATCCCCTCCGATCCCGGCACGCCGATGGCGGAGATGATCGGCAGCGGCCCCTTCCGCTTCCTGCCCGATGAGCGGCTGCCGGGCGCGCGGGTGGCCTATGCGCGCTTCGACGGCTATGCGCCGCGCCAGGGCGGCCAGCCCGGCCTTTCCAGCGGCCCGAAGCAGGTGCATTTCGAGCGGGTGGAATGGCAGGTGATCCCCGATGCCTCCACCGCCCTGGCGGCGATCCAGAACGGCGAGGTGGACTGGTGGGAGCGGCCGATCCCCGACCTGCTGCCCCTGGTCCGGCGCGACAGGTCGCTGCGCGCGGAAATCACCAACCGCGCCGGCACGATCGCCTTCATCCAGTTCAACCACCTGCATCCGCCCTTCGACAATGCCGCCATCCGCCGATTGGTCCTTTCCGTGGTGGATCAGGACGAGTTCGAGCAGATGATCAGCGGCACCGATCCCGGCCTGCGCGGCGGCAAGGTCGGCATCTTCCTGCCTGGCGGCCCGATGGCCACCGAGGCGGGGCTGGAGGAGATGCGCGGCCGGCGCGACTTCGACGCTCTGAAGCGCGAGCTGGCCGCGGCCGGCTACAAGGGCGAGCGCGTGGTGATGCTGGTCGGCACCGACAGCCCGGTGAACAACGCCGTCAGCGAGGTCATGGGCGACCTGCTGCGCAAGATGGGCTTCAACCTCGACTACCAGGCGATGGACTGGGGCAGCGTGGTGCAGCGGCGCGTCAACCAGCAGCCGCCGGACAAGGGCGGCTGGAACATCTTCGGCGTCAGCGCGGACGGCGACTATTTCACCGACCCGACCGTGGTCCCTTCGATCCGGGCCAATGGCCGGGATGCCTGGGTGGGCTGGCCAACCAGCGCGCGGGTGGAGGAGCTTTACCGCGACTGGTTCCTGGCCTCGGATCAGGCGGAGCGCCAGCGCATCGCGCGCGAGCTGCAGGTGCAGACGCTGCGCGAGGCCAACTGGATCCCCGTCGCACAGGTCTTCCTGCCCACGGTGCTGCGCGCGGATGTCGCGGGCGTGCTGCCCGGCTTCGCGAAGTTCTGGAACGTGCGGCGCAGCTAGCCGGTTCCAGTCCACCGGAAAAAGAGGGAAGGCGTGACGGGCGTCGATCTTCAGGCCCTGGCGGAGCTGGGGCGCAAGGTCCTCTGGCTGGCGACATGGACCATCCATCACGCCAACCATCTCCGCCCGAACACGGACGGGCTGAAGGTCGGCGGCCACCAGGCCTTCTCCGCCTCCATGGCGACGATCCTGACCACGCTCTACCTGGCGGTCCTCCGGCCAGAGGACAGGGTGGTGGTTAACAGTGCCTTTTGCTCTGTTGAAACGCTCATGCGGCCTCGGCGAGAAGCATGAGGTTGTGGGTGAGGACGCGGAGGACGAGTTCGCGGTTCTGGGATGCGGTGTTGCGGGCGGTGAGGGCTGAGCCGAGGCGTCGCTTGTGCTGGCTGAACCCGCTCTCGACATGCCAGCGCTGGTGGTAGAGGGGCTTGGGAAAGCGGTATCGCATGGCACGTCGGTACGGGGTCTTGGGCCAACGGCGCCCTGTGTTGCGGCGGTTGAGGCGGATCACCGTCTGCCGGACGCCGAGGTCGTCGCGGCAGAGACGGTGGTTGTGCTCGGCGTCGTAGCCGGCGTCACCGAGGGCGGTGTCGATCGCGACCCGTTCCGCAGCTTGGCGCATGGCCGGGGTGAAGTCCGGTGATTCCTGGCTCGGGCCGAGGCCCGGCACGGCGCCGAGCAGGAGGTGCGAGCCGGTATGGAGCACGACGGTCAGCTTCGGCCAGGCCCGCTGGCGGTGTCCCTTGCCCTTGGACCGGCGCTGGCCGAAGTGGGCGCTGACGTGACGGGTTTCGAGCCCGGTCGCGTCCACGGCCACGACCGGTGCGGTGTCGATCAGGCCGCGGCTCGGGCACGCCGGACCATGGCAGTCTGGACGCCAATGAAAGCCCCCCGGCCTCGGCGTCTGCCAGGATGCGGCGCGAGGCGTGGGCCAGGGTCGAATAGTGCGGCACCTTGGCCAGTCCGAGGGTGCGTCGCAACTCCGACCACTCGGCGACCAGGGCCTGGAATTGACCCGATCTCGTGGACGGTTTTCAGGCTTGGGGGCTACGTGTCGACGTCAGCCTCCTGCATGAGGGCTTCGTAGGTCATGGGAGAGCGGTAGCCCAGGGCCGAGTGCAGCCTGACGGGA
>NZ_BDLP01000185.1:0-8573 GCF_001950415.1 Roseomonas sp. TAS13 | reverse complement strand
CCGGGGCCGCCACCCTCTTCCGGGAGCGCCTGCCGGTGCTGCCGGTGCCGCTCGCCGCGCCGGTCACGCCTGGGCGGCCCGACGCGGCGCATGCGCCCGCCATCCTGTCCTCCATCGAGACGGCCGTGCGGCTCGCCCAGGCGGGCAAGGCCGGCGGCCTCGTCACCAACCCGATCAGCAAGGCCTCGCTCTACGGCGCGGGCTTCGGCTTCCCGGGGCATACGGAATATCTCGGTGCACTGACCGGCCTCGCCGAGCCGCCAGTGATGATGCTGGCCTGCCCGGATCTGCGCGTGGTGCCGGTGACCATCCATGTCTCTCTGCGCCGCGCGCTGGCGGAGCTGACCACGGCGGAGATCCTCCGCACCGCCCGCGTGCTGCACCGCAGCCTCCAGGCGGATTTCGGCATTGCCGCGCCGCGCATCGCCGTGGCCGGGCTGAACCCGCATGCCGGGGAAGGGGGCGCCATGGGCGACGAGGAAGGGCGCATCGTCGTCCCGGCCATCGAGGCCCTGCGCGCCGGGGGGATCGACGCCTTCGGCCCGCTGCCGCCGGACACGATGTTCACGCCCCGCGCCCGTGCCGGCTATGACGCCGCGCTTTGCATGTACCACGACCAGGCGCTGATCCCGTTGAAGACGCTCGACATGGATGGCGGCGTGAACGTCACCCTGGGCCTGCCGGTGGTGCGGACCTCGCCGGACCATGGCACCGCCTTCGACATCGCCGGTCGCGGCATCGCCGAACCCGGCAGCCTCCTCGCCGCCCTGCGCATGGCGGCGGAAATGGCCGCCCGCCGCAACACCATTCCCGGAGCCGCCACATGAATCTTCCCATCCGGCTGGGTGTGAATGTCGATCACGTCGCCACGCTGCGAAACGCGCGCGGCGGCACGCATCCCGACCCGCTGGCCGCGGCGGTCCTGGCGCTGGAGAGCGGCGCCGACAGCATCACCGTGCATCTGCGGGAGGACCGCCGCCATATCCGCGACGCCGATGTCCGCCTCATGCGGGAGCGGCTGCAAGCCCCGATCAACCTGGAGATGGCCGCGACGGCGGAGATGACGGAGTTCGCCACCGCGATCCGTCCGCACGCCGCCTGCCTGGTGCCGGAGCGCCGGGCCGAGCTGACCACCGAGGGCGGCCTGGATGCCGCCGGGCTGGAGGCGCAGCTCGCCCCTGTCGTGGCGGCGCTGCGCGGGGCAGGGACGCGGGTCTCGCTCTTCCTCGACCCGGAGCCGCGCCAGATCGAGGCCGCCGGGCGGCTCGGCGCCGGAGCGGTGGAGCTGCACACCGGCACCTATTGCGAGGCAGCACCCGGCGCGGCGCGGGACCGGGAGCGGCTGCGCCTGGCCGAGGCGGCGCGGCAGGTCGCGGCGCTGGGCATCGAGTGCCATGCCGGGCACGGGCTGGACTATGTCACCGCCGCCGAGATGGCCGCCGTTCCGGAGATCGTGGAGCTGAACATCGGCCACTTCCTACTCGGCCAGGCGTTGTTCGATGGCCTGGGCGCCGCCGTGCGACGCATGAAGCAGGTGATGCTGGAGCACCGTCCATGACTGTGAATACCAGAAGGCGGGAGGAGCTGGCGGAGGCCATCCGCCAATCGGGCCATGTCTTCCTGCCCGGCCACGAGGTCACGCGCCTGCTCGACCCGGCGGGGGAGGCCCTGGCGAGCGCGCCCTGGAAGGAATTCGTGGCGAGTTGGAGCGACCTTCGTCCCGACACGCACATGGCCGATGGCGGCCGCTACCGCCTGCGCCGCCATGCCGTCTTCGGCGCGGCGCAGGGCGAGCCCCTGATCCAGGGGGCCCACCAGCCGCATTACCAGACCCTGCACCACAACCCGCTGAATGGCGGGCAGGAGCGATGGTTCGAGCCGGTGGATCCCGGCATCGCGGCCGGGGCGCCGCTGTCGCGCCTGCTGAGCGGGGCACGGGCGGTGTTCGAGATGGCCGAGGCGCCGCCGCCCCGCTGGCATGTGGAGATGCACCAGTTCCGCATCGAGGCGCGTCCCAACGCCGCCGGTAAGCCGACGCCGGAGGGCATGCACCGTGACGGCGTGGACTTCGTGCTGGTCACCCTGATCGGGCGCGAGAACGTGGCGGGCGGCGTGACCGGCATCCGCGTGGACGCCCAGGATGGCACCCTCCCCGGCGAGGCGAGCTTCACCCTGGAGAACCCGCTGGACACGGTTCTGCTGGACGACCGGCGGGTCTGGCACGGGGTGACGCCCGTGGTGCCGATCGACCCGTCGCGGCCGGGACACCGGGACGTGCTGGTGCTGACCTTCGCCCGGCAGGCGCCGCGCCGGGCGTGACCCCGCGCCGCCGGGAGGGATGGAAAGCGGGTGGGCCGTCTCTCCCGCTTTTCATCCGGCGGCACGCTCCGGGCAGGATGGCCATGGTGCATCCTGCCTGCCTTTCGCCCGGAGTCCCTACTCTCTTGCCGTTCCGTCCCGCTTTTTCCGCCGCCCATGCCGTGATGCGCCTCGCGGCTCCGCTCGCCACCCTGGCGCTGGTCGCCGGTTGTGTGCCGCCGCCTCAGCCGCTGCCCGCGATGCCGCCCCATGCCTCGCGGCAGCCCTACCCGCCGATCCCCGCCCTGCGTGTCGAGCCGGAGCCGCCGCGCCTGCCCGGCGCGGAGTATGTCTGGCAGCCCGGACACTGGCAGTGGGACGGCGTCGCCTATCGCTGGGAGCCCGGGCGCTACGTGCTCCGCCACATCGTGGGCGGGGGCACCTGGAGGCATGGCGAGTGGGTCTGGACCCGGGGTGGCTGGGCCTGGGAACCCGGTGGCTGGCGCTGACGCGGTGACGGGCAGGCTGCGTCGCCGCCACCTGCTCGGCGGGGCCCTGGGTTTCGGTGCGGCGGTCCTGGCGCCCGGCCCTCTATCGGCGCAACCGGCTCCGTTACCGGTCTCCGCGCGGGACGGCATTCCCGGGGATGCGCCGCGCTATACCGACCGGGCGCTCAGTGCGGTGCCGAACGAGGCGGCGATGCCGCGCCGCTTCTGGGCGCCCGGGCTGAACGAGGCCTATGTGCCGCAGGGCCTGACCGTGCTGGGCGAGGAGATCCTGGTCGCGGCCTATCAGAGCCTGACGCACGATCAGGCGGACGGCCCCTCGCGAGTCTTCCGGCTGTCGCGCCGGGACGGCAGCCTGCGGGGCAGCTTCGCGCTGCCGGAGGAATTCGGTCATCCCGGTGGCCTCGCCACGGACGGGCAGGTGCTCTTCGCCGCGAATTCGGGCATCGTCCTGGCGCTCGACGCCGCCAGCCTCGATGCGCCGGATGGGCCGAGGCCGCTTGCGACGCGGCGGGTGGACCGGTCGATGGGGCCGGCCTTCCTCGCCTGCGACGGCCGCTCCCTCTGGTTCGGTCCCTGGCGCAAGAGCGGCAGCCCGCGTCTCCATGCCGTGCCGGTGCAACGTTTCGTGGAAGGGGACGGTCATCCCGTCACCCCGGCCGATGCGGTACGTGATATCCCGCTGCCGCTCCGGGCGCAGGGAGCGGCGGCGGATGCCGAGGGGCGGATCTGGATCGCCTGCAGCGCCGGCGCCGCGCCGGGCGAACTGCACCGGCTGGACCCCGAGGATGGCACCCGGCTGGAAAGCCATGGCGCGCCTGGTGGGATCGAGGATCTGGGCTTCGACCGGGACGGGCTGCTCTGGTCGGTCAGCGAGGCGGGCTCGCAACGCTGGAACGGCTGGCCGACCTTCTTTCCGCTGGTCTTCGCCATGGATGTGACGCGGCTGCGATAGGCGCCCCGCCCGGGCGGGGAGCGAGGCTCAATCCGCCAGGTCGAACAGCACCGGCGCGTGGTCGGAGGGGCTTTCTGCCGCCCGGGCAGCGACGTCCACGGAGGTGCCGGTCAGCCGCTCCGCCAGTTCCGCCGAAAGCAGGGCATGGTCGATGCGCAGCCCCCGGTTCTGCTCGAAGGCCGGGCCATAGTCCCAGTAGGTGTAGATCGCCTCCTCCGGGTGCAGCGCCCGCACCGCGTCGGTCAGGCCCAGATTCACCAGGGCGCGGAAGGCGGCGCGGCTTTCCGGGCGCACCAGCGCATCGGTGGGCGGCAGGGTGCGCGGGGCGAGGTCGGCCTCGGTGGGGCAGACGTTGAAATCGCCCAGGATGGCCAGCGGCGTGAAGCGGTCCAGCCGCTCGGCGGTCAGGGCACGCAGCCGCTCCATCCAGCGCAGCTTGTAGGCATAGCCTTCCTCGCCGCGGGAATTGCCGTTGGGCAGGTAGATGCCGATCAGGTTCATCCCCGCCGCCCGCACCTCGATGAAGCGGGCATGGTCGTCCTCGGCCTCGCCGGGCAGGGTCTCGCCCAGCACCTCGAAGGGGATGCGCGAGAGCACCGCCACGCCGTTGCGCCCGCCGGGCTGGCCCACGGCGTGGCAGCGGTAGCCCAGGGCCTCGAACTCCATGGTCGGGAATTCCTCGGTCCTGCACTTCAGCTCCTGCAGGAAGACGAGGTCGGGCTGCTGCCGTTCCAGCATGTGGCGGAGGTTCGGCGCACGCTTGCGCGCCGAGTTCACGTTGAAGCTGCAAAGTCGCAAGGGAGGGGTGACGCCTTCTCAGCCGACCGCGAAGGAGACGCCGCAGCCACAGCCCGAGACGGCCTGCGGGTTGCGCACGGCGAAATGCGCGCCCATCAGCGCATCGGCCCAGTCCAGCTCCGCGCCCTGGAGGAAATCGAGCGAGACCGGGTCGATGAAGACCGGCGCGCCCGTCCCGTCCTCGGCCCGGACGACCGTGTCCCCGGCCTCGGGCTCGTCGGCGAGCTCGAACTTGTATTGCAGCCCGGAGCAGCCCCCGGCCTCGACCGCGAGGCGCAGCCCGGCCCGGGGGCGGCCCTCGCGGGCGGCGATCTCGGCGATCTGCCGGTGGGCGCGCGGCGTGGCGCGGAAGGGCGGGGAAGAGGGTGTCTGGCTACCGTCCGGCATGGTCATCGGGACTCCATCGGTCCCCTAGATAGGACGTCCCGCCACCGCTTTCCAACCGCCTATGCCAGATGAGGGCCATACGGGCGCGGAGCCGGGCGGGAAGGCGGGGTTGCCGCGCCCGCATGGCCGGTGCTAGGGCCGGAACCCCTTTTCCCTCAGATCCGAGCCCACTCCCCGTGCAGGACCCACATTCCGCGACCCGCTCCGGTTCGCCCGCCGGTCCCGACGGGACGTCCGGCCCTCTTCCTTCCGGCCTGGCCCCCTGGGCGGTGAACCCGGCGGCGTCGCGAGGGCGGTTGGTGGCCGAGCCGGGCAGCGGGGCGCGCTCCCCCTATCAGCGGGACCGGGACCGGATCATCCATTCCACCGCCTTCCGACGGCTGCAGTACAAGACGCAGGTCTTCATCTACCACGAAGGCGACGAGTTCCGGACGCGGCTGACCCATTCCATTGAGGTCGCCCAGATCGCCCGCTCCATCGCCCGGCAGCTGCGGCTGGACGAGGATCTGGCCGAAGCCCTGGCCCTGGCGCACGATCTGGGCCACCCGCCCTTCGGCCATGCCGGGGAGGAGGCGCTGAACGGGGTGATGCGCCCCTGGGGTGGCTTCGACCACAATGCCCAGAGCCTGAAGGCGGTGACGGCGCTGGAACGCCGCTATGCCGATTTCGATGGGCTGAACCTGACCTGGGAGACGCTGGAAGGGCTGGCCAAGCACAATGGCCCGCTGCGCCGCCCGCCACCCTATATCGCGGAGTACGACGCCCGGCATCCGCTGGAGCTGTCCACCCATGCCAGCGCCGAGGCGCAGGCGGCGGCGATCGCGGACGACATCGCCTACAACAACCACGACCTGGATGACGGGCTGCGGGCCGGGATCTTCACGCTGGAGGAGATCGCGCACCTGCCGCTGATCGCCGAGGCGCTGGAGGATGCGCGGGCGCGTGCGCCGGAGGGCACCTCGCGGAGCCGCCTCGCGGCCGAGATCATCCGCCGGGTGATCAATGCCATGGTCAACGACGTGGTGACCGAGGCGCAGCGCCGCATCGCCATCCTGGAGCCGCGCAGCGCCGACGACATCCGTGCCGCCGCCGCGCCGGTGGTGGTGTTCAGCGCCCGCATGACGGCGCTGAACGAGGAGACCCGGGCCTTCTTGCGCGAGCGCATGTACCGCCATTGGCGGGTGAACCGCACGGCGCAGAAGACCCGGCGCGTGCTGCAGGTGACCTTCTCCCTGCTGCATGGCGGGCCGGACATGCTGCCGCCGGAATGGCGCGCCCAGGCAGACGGGCCGGGCAGCGCGCGCACCGCGGCGGTGGTCTGCGACTATATCGCCGGCATGACCGACCGCTTCGCCCTGGAGGAGCACCGGCGCCTCACCGACCCGAACATGCCCGGATAGGCGCGGCCGGAGGTTTCCCCCCGGGAGGCCATGACGCTAGAGAGACCCTTCTTGCCCCGCGGCAAAGCCCACTAGGAACTTCCATGTCACAGGACGTTTTCCAGACCCTGCGTGCCGAGGTCGTCGCGCAGCTCCGCGCCATCCTGCCGGACCTGCCGGAGGAGGCGCTCGCCCGCGTCCTGGTGGAGCCACCGCGCGACCCCTCCCATGGCGACATGGCGACCAATGCCGCGATGGTGGTGGCCAGGCAGGCGAAGCTGCCGCCGCCGAAGCTGGCCGCCGAGCTGGCGGCACGCCTGGCGGCCTCGCCCCTGGTGGCCGAGGCCGCGCCGGCCGGGCCGGGCTTCGTGAACCTGCGGCTGCGTGAGGCCGTGCCGCGGGCCCAGATCCCCGTCGTGCTGCGGGCCGGGGAGGCCTATGGCGACGGCGGGCTGGGCGGCGGCCGCAAGGTGGACGTGGAATACGTCTCCGCCAACCCGACCGGGCCGATGCATGTGGGCCATTGCCGCGGCGCCGTGGTGGGCGACGCGCTGGCCAACCTGTTGGCCAAGGCCGGCTGGGACATCACCAAGGAATACTACATCAACGATGCCGGGGCACAGGTGCAGGCGCTCGCCTGGGCGGCCTACTGGCGCTACCTCCAGGCCCTCGGCACCACGCTGACCGAGGAGGAGTTCGCGGCGCAGGTGCCCGGCGGGCTGCAATATCGCGGAGAGTACCTGATCCCGGTCGGCGAGGCGCTGAAGGCGCAGTTCGGCGACAGCCTGGCACCCGGCGCGGCGCCCGCCGATCCCGCGCTCTGGCTCGACGCCGTGCGCGCCTTCACCATCGACGCGATGATGGCCGAGATCCGCGACGACCTCGCGGCGCTGGGCGTGAGCTTCGACGTCTATATCAGCGAGGCGCAACTCGTCCGCGACGGCGTGGCGGACAAGGCGATCGCCGAGCTGGCGGCCAAGGGCTATGTCTACGAGGGCGTGCTGGAGCCGCCCAAGGGCAAGACCCCCGACGACTGGGAGCCGCGCCCGCAGACGCTGTTCCGCTCCACGCAGTTCGGCGACGACGTGGACCGGCCGCTGCGCAAGAGCGACGGGTCGAACACCTATTTCGCCAACGACATCGGCAACCATGCCGACAAGATCGCGCGCGGCTTCGACGAGCTGGTGCAGGTCTGGGGCGCCGACCATGGCGGCTATGTCAAGCGCATGCAGGCGGCGGTGAAGGCGCTGTCGGGCGACCGGCCGGTGCCGCTGGACGTGGTGCTGGCGCAGATCGTCAAGGTGATGAAGAACGGCGAGCCGGTGCGGATGAGCAAGCGCGCCGGCACCTATGTCACCCTGCGCGACCTGATCGACGAGGTCGGCAAGGACGCGGTCCGCTTCACCATGCTGACCCGCAAGGCCGATGCCCAGATGGAATTCGACCTGGACAAGGTGGTCGAGCAGTCGCGCGACAACCCGGTCTTCTATGTCCAGTACGCCCATGCCCGCTGCCGCTCCGTGCTGCGCCAGGCAGGGGACCCGGCACACGCGGAACTGGCGGAAGCCTCGATGGATTCGCTCTCCGATCCCGCCGAGATGGCGCTGATCCGGCGCATCATGGCCTGGCCCCGCACCGTGGAGGCCGCTGCTGCGGCGCGGGAACCGCACCGGATTGCGTTCTATCTGGGTGACTTGGCGGCGGACTTTCACCTATTGTGGAACCGGGGCCGCGATGACGCGACCCTGCGCTTCATCCGGGAGGAAGACCCGGCCGCCACGCGCGCGAGGCTTGCCCTCGTCGCCGCCACGGCCATGGTGATCCGCTCGGGCCTGCGCGTCATGGGGGTGACGCCAGTCGAGGAGATGCGGTGAGCGAATTTCATACCGTCCCGTCCTATCGGGTTCAGCGCCAGAGCAGTGGGGGATTGCCCTGGCGCATGTTGGCCATGGCCGGCGGGCTGACCGCTGTGCTGGGGGTCGGCGCGGCGGCCGTGTGGGGCGTGTCGCGCGCCGTGTCCAACGGCGTCCCGGTCATCGAGGCCGATAGCCGGCCATTGCGCATCCGCCCGGACGATCCCGGCGGATTGCGCGTCGCCAATCAGGGCGAGCGCATCTTCGAGACGCAGAACCAGCCGCAGCGGGCGCGTTCGGCTCAGCCGGGCGTACCGGCCCAGGCGCAGGTCGCCCCGGCGCCCGAGCAGCCGGACCTGGACGCCCTGCGGCAGGCGGCCCAGGCCTCGCGCATGGC
>NZ_BDLP01000184.1:0-8687 GCF_001950415.1 Roseomonas sp. TAS13 | reverse complement strand
TCGCCTTACGGTGGAGCTGTGCGTAGATGTGATCAAGAGACAGGGTGGCCGCCATGCTCACCTGGGGTGGGCTCAACATCATCGGCGCCGACGAGGCGCGGCGCGAGGAGATCGCAGCGGAACAGGCCCGCGTCGCCGAGGCCGTGGACGCCGAGATCGCCCGCCTGGGTATCGAGCACAACACTCGAGGCGACCGCGCCAAGGCTTACCTGTATTGCCTGGAGACGGTAGATCCCCGGACCGGCTGGCGCGTGCCGATGGCGCCGACATGGGTGATCAGCAAGAACCGCCGCTGCGTTGCCAGGATGGTACCCGTTCACTCGGAAAAGCGCTTTGACCTCGTCGTTGTCGAAGGAGCTTCGCCCGAGGAGATGGCGCAGGCAGAGACAGGGACCATCCAGGACGGGCACCTTGTCTACCGCCTCACCTCCGTCCTGGGGAGTGAGGATGAGGAATATCGAATTTCTATTTCCCGGCTTCGTGGCGACGGCGAGGGCCCGGATCTGTCGGGTGGAGGTCGCGGCAACCGGCTGCGCCCCTGGGGCATCTCCGATGTGGTGCCGCAAGAGCCGCGATGGGTGCCGGACGCCGACCCCGTGCTTCCCGGATCCGCACCCGGCGCCTGGGTAGGCGGGGACATCTGGCTGGAGCGCCTCTACTGCATTCAGTGGCTGGACGGCGGCGACCTCAAGGCTGGGAAGCGCAGGGCCGAGACATTCTTCTCTGCGCCAAATGCTGAGGATATCGCGCGCGAGGTGCAGGTTCGCGGCATTGCCGAGGGCAACCTTGCGTCATGGCAGGCGGCAGGGTTGGTTCCCGACATGCCCATTGAGGTCGGCGAGAAGACCTTAGAGCCGATCCGCACTCGTGGCTGGACGTACTGGCATCATCTGTTCGGCCCTCGTCACCTCCTGATGCTCGCAACCGCAAGGCAGGCAGCTCGCTCCGCAAAAGCGTCGGCGGCTTGGGATGTGGTATTTGCGAGAGCGCTGGGCCGTGTCTCCCGCCTGACGCACTGGGCTGTTGGATCTCCTGGCAAGCCCGGAGTCGCCCCCAACGGCGACGGAGCAGCTGGCGTGTTCTACAATCAAGCTTTCAACACTTTCTACATGTATGCTGCTCGTTCGTTCCAAGATCTACGGGAGTGGCTCGCGGTGGATTTCACCGGCATGAGACCATTTCTCAATTCTGCACGCGTCTCCACCGGAGAGGCTCGATCGCTTCCGGAAACGTCCGACATCTGGGTCTACGACCCCCCCTACGCGGACGCGGTGAACTACCACGAGATCACCGAGTACTTTATCGCGTGGCTGCGCAAGAACCCGCCCGCGCCGTTCGACCAGTGGATGTGGGACAGCCGCCGCCCCCTGGCCATCCAGGGCAAAGGCGAGAAGTTCCGCTCCGACATGGTGGACGCCTTCCGGGCGATGGCAGACCGCATGCCGGACAATGGCCTGCAAGTCTGCATGTTCACCCACCAGGACGCTGGCGTCTGGGCAGACATGGCTGGGATCGTCTGGGGCGCCGGGCTGCGGGTCACCGCGGCGTGGTACGTCTCGACCGAGACCACCAGTGAGTTGAAGAAGGGCGGCTACGTCCAGGGAACCGTCCTGCTGGTGCTCCGCAAGCGTCAGGGAGACGAGCGGGCCTACAAGGACGAACTGGTGCTGGAGGTTCGCGGCGCCGTGCAGCGGCAGGTGGATCTCCTGACCGGCCTGAACCAGCGCGCCCGGGCCCTCCAGCGGGACGAGAACCCGTTCAGCGATGCCGATCTCCAGATGGCGGGCTACGCCGCAGCGCTCGAGGTGCTCACCGGCTACACGCACATCGAGGGCGTGGACATGACGCGGGAGGCCCTGCGGCCCCGGGTTAAGGGCCAGAAGGGCGTGGTCGAAGAGATGATCGCGCTCGCCGTCCAGACCGCCACCGAGCTGATGCGTCCAGAGGGCATCGACGAGGGCATGTGGGAGCGCCTCGTCCCGACGGAGCGCTTCTGGCTGAAGATGGTGGAGGCGGAGTCCGAGCGGCCTGCCGGAAAGCCAGAGGGGCGGGTCGACGACTACCAGAACTTCGCCAAGGCCTACCGGGCGGATGGCTGGGCCGAGCTGATGGCTGACCAGACGCCGAACAAGGCGCGCCTGAAGGGGGCGGCCGAGTTCAAGCGGTCCCTGATGTCGGGGCACCCGTTCGCGGGCGGGTTGGTCAGGCCCGTCCTCTACGCGGTGAACGAACTGCGGGCGGCCGCGGAGAAGGAAGAGGATCCCGTCGCCTCCGGCGAGCGCGCGGTCGCCGGGCTGCGCGAGAACCTAGGCTCCTGGGCCCAGCAGCGCCTGCGCGCCATGGTGATCGCCGACTGGCTCGGCCGGAAACTGGAGCGTCAGCGCCCGGCCGAGGCCAGCGCGGCCCGCACCCTGTCAGCGCTGATCCGGACGGAGAGGCTGGGCTGATGAAGGCCAAGGAATCCCGCCTGCTCGACTTCCTGCGGGCCTCGAACCAGTTCGTCATTCCCATCTATCAGCGGCCCTACCGCTGGGAGGAGGCCCAGTGCCACAAGCTTTGGGACGACGTTCTCAGGGCCGGACGCGGCAAGGAGGGAACCGCGCACTTCGTCGGGTCCGTCGTCTACATCCAGGACGGGCTGTACCAGGTTGCGGACCAGCCCGCCCTGCTCGTCATCGACGGCCAGCAGCGGCTCACCACCTTCATGCTGCTCATCGAGGCTCTCGCCCGGGCCCAGGGCGGATCTCCCCTGTCCGGTGACTTCGAGGCCCGGAAGCTTCGCCACTACTACCTGAAGGACACACTCCAGGACGGGGAGCGGGCATACAAGATGCTTCTCTCCGCCGCCGACCGGGTCACCCTCCAGGCCATCGTTGACGGGGCGGAGCTGCCCGCCGGGCACAGCGTCCGTATCGCTCAGAACTTCGAGCTCTTCCGGAGGCTGCTCCAGGGCACCGATCTGGAGGTGGTCGCCCGCGGGCTGGCCAGCATCCTGATCGTGGACATTTCCCTGGAGCGGGGGCACGACAACCCGCAGCTCATCTTCGAGAGCCTGAACTCCACCGGCAAGGCCCTGGGCCAAGCGGACCTCATCAGGAACTACGTGCTGATGGGGCTGAAGCCCGCCCTCCAGGACAAGCTCTACCGCGAGCACTGGCGTCCCATGGAGGTCGAGTTCGGCCAGGAGGCCTACGCCACCCAGTTCGACAGCTTCATGCGCCATTACCTGACGATGCGGACAGGCGATATCGCCAAGGTCGAGGAGGTGTATGAGGCCTTCAAGGAACATGCCAAGGCCGAGGAGGCTGCCGGTCGCGACGTAGCCGCCGTGGTGGCCGACATCCATCGGGCCGCAGGGCTCTACTGCCGTCTGGCGCTGGGCCGGGGCGAGGACGACAAGGCCCTCGTCGACGCCTTCAAGGACGTGCGCGAGCTCAAGGCGGAGGCGACCTTCCCCTTCCTGATGGAGGCGTACGGCGACCATCGCGCCGGGCTGCTGGACAAGAAGGACTTGCTGGCCGTCGTCCGGCTCGTCGAAGCCTATGTCTTCCGTCGTGCGATCCTCGCGATCCCGACCAACTCCCACAGCCGGACCTTCGCGACCTTCTCCCGCGGGCTCGACAAGACGCGCTATCTCGGCGCCGTCTCGGCCCGTTTCCTCGGGCTTCCCTCATATCGTCGGTTCCCTTCGGACGAGGAGTTCGAGGCGGCGATCCAGGTCCGCGACCTCTACAACACCCGCAACCGCTCCTTCTGGCTGCGGCGGATGGAGAACCACGGTCGCAAGGAAAGGGTGGCGGTCGAGGAATACACCATCGAGCACATCCTGCCGCAGAACGAGAACTTGTCGCAGGCATGGAAGGATGAACTGGGCCCCGACTGGGAGAGCATCCGAGCCGCCCGCCTGCACACGCTCGGGAACCTGACCCTCACCGCCTACAACTCCGAACTCAGCGACTACCCATTCGCCGAGAAGCGGGACGCGGAGTGCGGCTTCAAGTACAGCCCGCTCCACCTGAACGGGGGCCTCGGACAGGTGCAGAGGTGGGACGAGGCCGCCATACAGGCCCGTGCACAGCGGCTGGCCAAGCTTGCCGTCGAGGTCTGGCGTGCGCCTGCCATGGATCCGGCGGCCCTGGCGTCCTTCCAGGTCGCGTCCGAACCGAAAAGCGAATGGACACTGGCTGACCACCCGCGGCTCTCGTCCGGGCCCGTAGCGGCCTTGTACCAAGAGCTGCGCGGGCAGGTCCTGGCGCTCAACCCGGCGATCACCGAGGAGTTCAAGAAGCACTACGTGGTCTACCGGGCCGAGACCCTGTTCCTGACGGTGGTGCCCTTCGCCACCATCCTGAAGATCTACCTCAACATGCCCTTCCCGGAGATCCAGGACACCCGCGGCCTGTGCCGGGACGTGACCAACCTGGGACACTGGTCGAGCGGGGACGTGGAGTTCGAGGTCGATGCCCACAGCGACATGGCCTACGTCATGGCCCTGATCGGGCACGCTTTCGAGTGGCAGATGGAAGACGCGGAGGTCTCGTGAGCAGCACAGTCGATCTTCCGCCGAGTCATTCCCAGGTGCTCCCGCGGATCATGCGCGAACGCCATCCGGACGTGCTGGTCCGGCGGTCGGTCCGCGTCATCGCCATGGTGGCCGAACTCCACAAGGCTGGGTTCCAGCGCTTGCGCGCGATGCCCTTCCCGAACAGCAGCGGGAGTGCGTGGCGTCTGTGGATTGCGCCCGCCACGCACTTCCACCGGAACCATGGCGCTCTCCTGTGGAGCCCGCAGCCCGGCAACCGGACCGAGGGAGTGACGCCTTCCGAGGACGAGCGCTTGGTCGCCCACTACGGTACCGGGCAGGCCACGGAGAGCCGGTTCTTCGGATGGCGCGATGCGGCCCAGGACGACGCCCGCACCCTGGCCGACAAGTTCGTCCACCGCATGCCCGAACTCGCCCAGGCTGGTCTGGGCTGGGACCACGCCTACGCGGGCTGGTTCCAGCGGATGCTCGGGCTTGCCGAGCGTGGATGGTTGCCGGAGGTCTTCTCGAACAGCCATTCCCCAGGGCGCGATGCGATTTACCTCGTGGATCATCGTCCCGAGGCCTGGCGAGAACTGGACGCCGGGGAGCGGATGCCCGTGCTGCCGCTGCCCCCGCCGGGCGAACTTGACCTCGACTACCCCGGGCTGCAGCCCGGGCACGGCAGCTGGGAGTGAGTACCCCGAACGGCGCGTCCGGCCAGATCGCGGGGTTGCGGCGGTTCTCCTCGCGCTTCGGGATGCCGTCCGACCTGTTCCTGAAGGACAGGCTGCGAGGAGCCCGGAGCTACGACCGCATCGCCGGGTACTTCCGCTCCTCCATCTTTGAGGTGGCTGGGGAGGAGCTCGCCTCCATCGGCCGGGTCCGCATCGTCTGCAACTCCGACCTCGCGCCCCAGGACATCAGGGCCTCCCAGGAAGCCAGGACGAGCGCCCTGCTCCAACGCATGTGGGCCGACGGCGCCGGAGAGGATTCGGTCGAGCTGGAGACCCTGCTGAGGGGAAACCGCTACGCGATCCTGAAGGAGATGCTGCGCGCCAGGAACGCCGACGGACAGCCGCGCCTCGAGATCCGGGTGGTGGACAAGCAGTCGGCGCCCCTGGTTCACGGCAAAGCCGGGATCGTCACGCTCGCGGATGGTCGCAGGACCTGCTTCATGGGGTCCATCAACGAAACGCGCCACGGATGGAAGACCCACTACGAGCTGCTGTGGGAGGACGAGAGCTCCGAGGGGGTCGCCTGGACGCAGGCCGAATTCGACTTCCTCTGGAACAACGGCGTGGACCTGCCCGATGCAATCATCCAGGAGGTCGAGCGACGTGCAGACCGGGTAGAAATCCGCCTCAAGGACTGCCCGGAGTGGTCCATCGGCAGTGCCACGGACCTGCCCCGGGCGGCCCTGGTGGAGTCCCCGCTGGCCCGCGCCGGTGAAGGTCTCCAGCCCTGGCAGAAGTCCTTCGTCGCGGAGTTCCTCCGCCACCGGGCAGTCTACGGGAAGGCGCGCCTGCTGCTTGCCGACGAGGTGGGTGTCGGCAAGACCCTATCCTTGGCCACGGCCGCGCTACTCACGGCCCTCATGGACGACGGTCCGGCACTGATCCTCGTGCCCTCCACCCTGACGCAGCAGTGGCAGGTGGAACTCTGGGACCGGCTCGGCGTGCCGTCCGCCCGGTGGTGGTCCGCCCGCAAGGTCTGGGTTGACCATCTCGGGCACGTCATCCGGACCAACGGCGCCGCCGACATCGTGAAGTGCCCCTACCGGGTCGCCATCGTCTCCACCGGCCTGATCATGCACGGCCGCGAGGGGAAGCACGGCTGGAAAAACGAGGCAGGCGCCCTGATGAGCAAGCGCGCCCGTCCTGGGGAGGCGACATACGGCATCGTCGTCCTCGACGAGGGCCATCGGGCCCGCGGCGTCGAGGAGCGCGGCGAGGACGAGCGCCAGCCGAACAACCTGATGTCCTTCATGCTGGGGATCGCGGAACGGGCGCGGCATGTCCTGGTCGGGACGGCGACGCCCATCCAGACCGATCCGCTTGACCTGTGGGACCTGATGAAGGTTATCGCGTCCGGGGCCGACCACGTCCTCGGCGACCACATGAGCCCCTGGCGGAACAATCCTCCGGCAGCCCTGGGCTTGGTGAGCGGACGGGAACGGCCGCGCGACGAGTCCAACGCCTGGCCCTGGCTATCCAGTCCCCTGCCACCCGGCAGCGAGCATCGCGTCTTCGACCACATCCGCTCCGATCTGGGCATCCCGAGAGACCGGTTCTCAGCCGGGGGCGCGTCCTACACCCAGCTGGACGACCTGATGACCCGGGACGACCTGCGGGACCTGCTGGCAGGTGACGAGGACGGGTTGGGCTTCCTGCAGCGGCACAACCCGGTCGTGAGGCACGTCGTCCTCCGCCGCCGCAAGTCCCTTGAGGAAGCCGGGCTGATGAAGCCCGTCGCGGTCGAGATCCATCCGCGCCCGGACGACCCGAACCATCGCTCCCGCGTGTTCTTCGAAGCGAACGGCCGCGCCGTGGAGACCTCGCACACTCTCCGGGAAGCGTTCGAGGAGGCCGAGAAGTTCACGAAGGCCCTAATGGCCCGCAACCGCGGGGCGGGCTTCATGCGCAGCCTCCTGCTCCAGCGCATCTGCTCGTCCGTCCAGGCCGGTCTCGCCACGGCGCGGGCGCTGGGCAGCCAGCATCCGGAGCGCGAGGAGGTCCTGGTCGAGGCTCTCGAAGACGAGGAGGCGGAGGATGCCTTCCAGCCGCTCGCCGAGGCGTCGAGCACGGAGATGGCGGCCCTGAGGCGGCTGACGATGCTGCTCGAGACGGCCGTAGAGGAAGGCGAAGACCCGAAGTACGCGGTGGTTCACCACTACCTTCACGAACGTGGCTGGCTTCAGCTCGGATGCATCATCTTTAGCCAGTACTTCGATACTGCGGAATGGGCCGCACGTAGGCTGGCCCAGGATTTTCCGGACGAGCCGATCGCCCTCTACGCCGGGGCCGGGAAGTCGGGGGTGTTCCGGGACGGTCGCTTCAACGCGGTGGAACGGGATTCCATCAAGGCAGCCGTGCGGGACAGGTCCATCCGCCTCGTCGTAGCCACGGATGCAGCCTGCGAAGGCTTGAACCTCCAGACGCTCGGCACCCTCATCAACGTCGACCTGCCATGGAACCCGTCGCGGCTCGAGCAGCGGATCGGCCGCATCAAGCGGTTCGGGCAAGCCCGGGACAGCGTGGACATGCTGAACCTCGTCTACGAAGGCAGCCGCGACGAGGCGATCTACGAGAAGCTGTCCGCCCGCATGAAGGACAAGTTCGACATCTTCGGGCAGCTGCCAGACACGCTGTCCGACGACTGGATCGACGACGAGCAGGGCCTCGAGAAGGAACTTCGCAAGTTCGTCGAAGGTCGCCAGCGTGCCAACGCCTTCGACGCCCGGTGGGGGAACACGGCGACCGGCGTGTCGTTGTCTCCGGCCGAGCGTGACTGGCAGAAGGGATGGCAGACCTGTACCGAGGTGCTGTCCCGACGAGACATCGCCGAGCGGCTAGGCGAAGGTTGGTGAAGCCCGTCTCAAGCAACGAAGACGAACCAGTTTCCTTTGCCTCAAGGCCCTCTACCCAGCAGCCGCTGCGCCGGAATGCTTTCCATTCTCCTTTGGGCTCCGCCCTCCGCGCTGCGCGGAGGGCCGCGAGGATCTCGCAGGCAGCGCTGGCCACCAGCGTCGGGGTTTCCTTGAGGCGTGTTCCCCGAGCCTAGTTCTTCGCGATCCGGCTGTCAGTGCCGGATTATGGGTCATTCAGTTCAGCCAGTGCCGACATTTGGGTCCGCCGATGGCGGGTTATGTGTCCTGATGAATGGGCAGAACAAAGGGTTAGGAGGGTGTCAGTGGCGGGTTATGGGTCACCCGACAGCGCCTCTTCATGCGGCCGGTGCGCGGCGCGAACGGCAGCGAGGGCCTGCTGCATGGCCGGCGTGAGCAGCGGCTGGCGGGCGGCGCGCTCGGCGGCCCAATGGTCCCGCGCGCCCAGGGCTTCGATGCGCGGGTTCGGGTGGGTGTTCTGTCCAGGGCCGTCGCCCGGGAAGCCCAGCGAATGCCTGTCTCTTGATCACATCTACGCACAGCTCCACCGTAAGGCGA
>NZ_BDLP01000183.1:0-8724 GCF_001950415.1 Roseomonas sp. TAS13 | reverse complement strand
GCCTTACGGTGGAGCTGTGCGTAGATGTGATCAAGAGACAGCCACCGGATAGGCCGGGTCGGTGTAGCCAGGGGTGGAGGGGTGCCCGGCCGGCACCAGCCGGTCCACCAGCGCCTCGTCCTCCGCCGTGAAGCGGTGGTTCAGCGCGCCGAGATACTCCTCCCACTGCGCCTCGGTGCGCGGCCCGGCGATGGGCGCGGTGACGAGGCGGTTGTGCAGCAGCCAGGCCATGGCGAACTGGCCGGGGGTGATGCCGCGCGCCTGGGCGTGGCGCGCGATCTCCTGGGCGATCTCCAGGCTTTCGCGACGCCATTCGGTCTCCATCAGGCGCTTGTCGGCGCGTTCCGCCCGCGTGCCCGCCTCCGGCACCGCATCGGGGCGGTACTTGCCGGTCAGCACGCCCCGCGCCAACGGGCTGTAGGGGGCGACGCCCAGGCCGAAATGGGCGCAGGCCGGCAGGTGCTCCACCTCCGCCATGCGATTCAGCGCGTTGTAGAGCGGCTGGCTGACCACGGGCCGGTCGATGCCCGCCGCGTCGCAAAGGCGGCAGATCTCCGCCAGCCGCCAGGAGCGGAAGTTGGAAACGCCGAAATGGCGGATCTTCCCGGCGCGCACGAGATCCGCCATGGCGCGCACCGTCTCCTCCAGCGGCGTCTCGTGGTCCTCCTTGTGCAGGTAGAGGATGTCGATTGCCTCCACGCCCAGGCGGCGCAGGCTGGCTTCGGCGGCCAGGATGCAGTGGCGGCGCGACAGGCCGCGGTCGTTGGGCCCCTGCCCCGTCGGGTTGGCGAGCTTGGTGGCCAGCACCCACCAGTCGCGCTCGCCATGGATCAGGCGGCCGGTGATCTCCTCGGAGCGGCCGGCATTGTAGACATCCGCCGTGTCGATGAAGTTGATCCCGGCCTCCCGCGCCCGGGCCACGATGCGCCCGGCGACATCCTCCTCCGCCGGGCCGCCGAACATCATGGTGCCGAGGCAGAGCGGCGAAACCTTCAGGCCGCTGCGACCGAGCCTGCGATACTCCATGGAAGTCCTCCACCCTTGTCGTGCCGCCGCGATCCTAGGGCGGGCGATCCGGAATGCCGACCCCTCCAGCCCCCGCGAACCTCGGACCGGCCTTCAAAATGCAACCATAGGTTGTTGTTAAAAATCAGGTTTCTCCCGCCATTCTTTCGGTTTCGATCTGGTCGCGTGCCGATTCTTTCCCGATAACCACTGCTCCACGAGGGTTATCGCTATGGCGACGAGCAGCTTCACTCCGACAGGGCCCACCTTGGCCGGCCCCCTGACGACGGACGACCGGTTGGTCGTCGAAGCGGGCCAGGCGCTCGTCGTGACCGGCCTGGTGCTGGTCGGGGCCGTCTCGGATGCGGGGAGCCTGTCGGTTCCGGCCTCCTCGACCCTGGAAGTCGCCCGGAGTGGTGCGACGGAACAGAGCATCGACCTCTCGGGACGGATGGAGGTTGCGGGCACCGTCAGAGTGGACAACGGACAGGCCCTCGTCGCATCCCAGGGTGAGCTCGTTCTGGCCGGAGGCTATTTCGGCCCGCCCGTCATGGACGCGGGCTCGACGATCATGGTGCCGAGCTACGCCCAGAATCCTTCCATCAAGGTGGAGGGCCTGGTCCATGGCTATGGCGTCATGGGGGCCGGGCGCGAGTTCAGCCGCGGCCCGGCCCTGTACGGCACCATCGAGAACCTCGGGACGATCGTGGCGGATGCCCCCGGCCACCAGCTCTCCGTGGCCGCACGCACCTTCACCAACACCGGCGTGCTGGAGGCCGGGAGCGGCAGCACGCTTGACGTGCTCACCACCTCCTTCATGGGCGCGGGCACGCTGATCGTGCGCGATCATGGGCAGCTTCTGGCCGGCGCGGGCGTGAATCCGGACAGCCACATCATCCTCGACGGCCCCGACTCCCAGATGTCGGGGCATGTCTTCTTCATGGGCGCCCGCTTCACGCTCGAAGGCCACGACCAGATCGGGGTGAACGGCTATAACGGGGTGATCAACCGCTATGGCCTGACCCAGGTCGGCACCGCCGGCAGCCTGGAACTGCTGAACGGGCGCGACTTCCACTCGGTCAACACCATTGCCGACAACGGCAGCATCCTGCTCGGCGGGGGCGATTTCGATTCCGCCGGGCTGACCGTCGGTGCCACGGGCAGCTTCGCCGGGCATGGCAGCCTCGGCGGGACGGTGGTGAACAACGGCACCATCACCGCCCAGGGCGGGACGCTGGTGATCGACAGCGCCAGCCTCACCGGCACGGGCGGCTTCGCGATCCAGGCCGGGGCGGAGCTCAGCCTGGGCGACCGGGTGGCGGACAATGCGGCGGCGGGGATCGGCACGCTGGGCACGGATGTCGGCATCCGCTTCCTGGGCGCGACCGGCACGCTGAGCATCGAGGAGGCGGGCGATTTCCATGCCTCCGTCGCGGGCTTCGGCATCGGCAACCGCATCGACCTGATGAACGAGAGCATCGGCTTCGGCATGCTCAACGCCGATGGCACGGCGAGCCTCTATGGCAGCGGGGCGCAGGCGGGCGAGCTGGTCGCCGTCCTGTCGATGAAGGACCTGCGCTCCGGCCATTTCGTCACGGTTACCGGCGACGGCCGTGGCGGCACGCTGGTCGGGCTGAGCGACAGCGATCCCGGCCTCGTGCACATGGTCCAGGGCGGCGCGGGCGACGACCGGCTGAGCCTGGACGGCCATGCGCTGAACCATGTCGATGGCGGCGGCGGCCACGACAGGCTGGTGCTGGGCGCCGTCGGGCTTCGCGGCAGCGAGGTCGCCATCCAGGCGGACGGCACCCTGCTGCTGCAGGCCGGCGGCGCGGCCGCCGTGCTGCGCGACGTGGAGGAGGTGCGCTTCGCCGATGGCCGCATGGTCTTCGACCTGCACGACCCGGCGGCGGAGGTCATGCGCCTCTATGGCGCGGCGCTGGGGCGCTCGCCGGACCCGGCCGGGCTGAACCACTTCATCGATGCGCTGGACGGCGGGCAGAGCCTGGCCGGCATCGCCACCGGCTTCCTGAACAGCCGCGAATTCGCCTTGCGCTACGGCAGCCTCGACGACACGGGGTTCGTCACCCGCCTCTACAGCAATGTCCTGGGCCGCGCGCCTGATGCCGAGGGGCTGTCCTTCCACATCACCAACCTCGCCCATGGCATGTCGCGCGAGGAGCTCCTGGTCAGCTTCTCGGAAAGCCAGGAGAACATCGCCCGCACCGCCCCGGTGGTGCAGGCGGGGATCTGGGATGCCGACGAGACCGCCATGCGGGTCGCCCGCCTCTACGACGCCACCTTCGGCCGCCACCCGGATGCGGGCGGGTTGCAGTTCTGGGCGGACCGCATCGAGAGCGGCGCCCTCGCGCTCGCCGGCGTCGCACGAGGCTTCGAGGGCAGCGCGGAATTCCAGGCGAGCTATGCCGGGCTGGACAATGCCGGCTTCGTCACCCGGCTCTACCAGAACGCCCTGCACCGGGCGCCGGACGCGGGCGGGCTCGCGAACTGGACGGCGAATCTCGACGCGCATGTCCTCAGCCGCGCCGAGGTGCTGCTCGCCTTCTCGGAAAGCGCGGAGCACCAGATGCTGACCGCGGACCTGACGGGCAGCACCTCCGGCCACGGCATCGCCTTCGCCTGATGGCCTCCGCCCGGCGGTCCTCGTCCGGGGCCGTCCGCGCGGAACCGGCCGCAGCGGCCGGTCCCACGATGGCGCTCAGGCGCGCCGGACGACCGGGAAGACCGAGCTGTCCATCGGTCCGCCCGGTTCCGGCGCGCCCGGCAGCGGCGGCGGCGACATGAAGCCGTTCCGCAGCACATAGGTCGCGTCGTCGCCCGTCCAGCGCGATGACACGGCGCGGCGCCGCGTCGGCAGGTGATTGCCCGGCGCGCCGTGCAGGGTGAGGCCCTGGAAGACCACGCAGTCGCCCGGCGCCAGGTCCCAGCCGAGCAGGCGATTCTCCCGCTTCACCTGCTCCATGTCCGGCATGGTCTCGAACTCGTCGGTCGGATGGTCCTTCTGGTCGGCGAAGCGCTTCGGGCGGAACCAGCGGCCCCAGCGGTGCGAGCCGGCCACGTACTCCACCCCGGCCTCGCGCGGCACCGGCTCCAGCGCCATCCAGAGCGAGCAGACCTGGAAGCCGTCCACCGTCCAGTAGGGCTGGTCGTGGTGCCAGGGCGTCGGCTCCAGCGTGCCCGGTTCCTTCACCAGCACATGCTCGTGGAAGAGGTTCACCTTGCGCGAGCCCATCAGCCGCCCGACGATCTCCGCCGCCGGGGAATGGAACAGGAATTCCCGGTATTCCGGGATGCGCTGCCAGTTGCAGTAGTCGGCGAAGAACATGCCGGGCTTGCCCTCCGGGGTGTAGCGCTTCCCCATCGGCCCGGGCTCCTCCATGTTGCGCTCGATGCCGCGGTCCAGCATCGCCAGCCATTCCGGGCCGAAGGCGCCGCGGACGCGGACGGCGCCGTCCCTGTCGTAATCCGCGCGCAATGCGTCGAGCTGGGCCGCGAGGGCTTCCGGCAAGGTGGCGGTGGCAGACATGTCCTGTTTTCCTTCGGGGCTAGCCCGCCGCCCAGGCGACGCGGCCGAGATAGGTGGCGAGGAAGCGCCGCAGCCGCTCTTCCGCCGGATGGGTGAAGACCTCCTGCGCCGGCCCGTCCACCAGCACCCGCCCGGCCTCCATGAACAGGGCGCGCGTGGCGACGGAGGCGATGAAGCCCATCTCGTGGCTGACCACGAGCATGGTCAGCCCGTCCTTCGCGAGGTCGCGGATCACGTCCAGCACCTCGGTGGTCAGCTCCGGGTCGAGGCTGGCCGTCGGTTCGTCGAAGAGCACGAGGCGCGGCCGCGAGGCCAGGGTGCGGGCGATGGCCACGCGCTGCTGCTGCCCGCCGGACAGGGTGGCGGGCTTGCGCCCGGCCTGCTGCGTCAGCCCCACCCGGGCCAGCATGCGCTGCGCGATCTCCCGCGCCTCGGCGCGCGGCATCTTCCGCGCCACGCGCAGCGGCATGGCCACGTTCTCCTCGGCGGAAAGGTGCGGCCAGAGGGCGAAGTTCTGGAAAACCATGCCAATGGCGCCGTCGCCGGGGCGGGCCTGCCTGCCCTCCACCGTCACGCGGCCCCCGCTCAGCGGGTCGAGCCCGGCGATGCAGCGCAGCAGCGAGGACTTGCCGGAGCCGGAGGGGCCGATGATGCCCAGCACCTCGCCCCGGGCCACGGAAAGGTCGATGTCGCGCAGGATCTCCACGTCGCCGACCCGGCGCTGGAGGTTCTCGACGCGCAGGAGCTCGCTCATTCCCCTCTCCCTCAGGCCGCCAGGAGCCGCGCGGTCACGCGTTCCGCACGCCGTCCGGCCACGGCCATGATCTCCACCAGTGCCCAGTAGAAGACCGCCAGCACCGCCATGGCCGGGGCATAGGCGAAGGTGGCGCTGCCGACGCCGGTCACGCGGAAGGTGATCTCGGGCACGGTGATGATCGACAGGACGGCCGTTTCCTTCAGCAGGATCACGGTCAGGTTCACGATGGCGGGCAGCGCCGCCAGCGCCGCGCCCGGCAGCAGCACGCGCAGCACGGATTGCGCACCGTTCAGCCCGGCCAGCCGCGCGGCCTCCATCTGGGCGGGCGGCACGGCGACGAAGCCGCCCCGGAAGACCTCGGAATAGTAGGCGCCGCCATAAACGGTCAGCGCCAGCATTCCGGCCAGGACGGGCGAGAGGTCCAGCCCGATGAAGGGACCGCCGTAGTAGAGCAGGAAGGACTGCACCAGGAAGGGCGTGCCGCGCACCACCTCGACCAGCACCGCCAGCAGCCAGCCCAGCGGGCGCGGGCCGAGATGCCGGCCGCAGGCGACCAGCAGGCCGAGCACGAGGCCCAGCGCCGCGCCGCCCAGCCAGACCAGCAGCGTCAGCGGCAGCCCGTTCAGCGCCGCGACGAAGGATTGCTGCAGGACGTTCACGGGACGCGCCTCCGTGCCGAGCCGATGCCGAGCAGGACGAGGTTCAGCGCCAGGTAGAAGAGCCCGGCCAGGGCATAGGATTCCAGCGGCATGAAGGTGCTGGCGGCGATGGCCTGGGAGTTGCGCGTGATCTCCGAGATCCCCACCACCGAGACCAGGGCGGAAGCCTTGAGGATCATCGTCGCCTCTCCGACCAGGGCGGGGCGCATGGCGGCCAGCGCGATGGGCAGGCGGATGCGCAGGAAGGTCTGGCGCGGCGTCAGCCCGGCGAGCAGCGCGGCCTCCAGCGCCGGCCTCGGCACGGTGGAAAGCCCGCCGCGCAGGATCTCCCCCGCATAGGCGGCGCAGCAGAGGCCGAGCGTGCCCACCGCCGCCACCCAGGGCGAGAGGTGCAGGCCCAGGAAGGGCAGCGCGTAGTAGGAGAGCAGGAGCTGCACCAGCAGCGGCACGCCGCGGAAGAAGGAGACGTAGAGACGCGCGAAGAGACGCGCCCCCGCCGAGCGGGCGGTGGCGGCGGCGGCGATCAGCGCGCCGAGCGAGAAGCCGATGGCGATGCCGGCCAGGGACACCAGGATGGTGTTTCCCGCCCCGCGCAGCAGGGCGGGCCAGGCCTCCGCCAGGAACGCGGCGTCCAAGCTGTCAGGCCGTCCGGGTCAGACGGCGGGGTCGGTCACGCGGGCCGGCACGTCGAAGCTCTGGCCGAACCACTTCTCCTGGATCTTCGCCAGCCGCCCGTCGCCGCGCATCTTGTCCAGCGCCGCGTCCACCGCGTCGAGCAGCGGCTTGCTGGCCTCGTCCTTGCGGCCAAGGAAGCCGAAATAGCTCTTGGCGCCGAAGGTGGGCAGGACCACGGCGAAGACGTTCGGGCGCTGCTTGGCGGTATAGGCGATGTTGGGCAGGGAGTTCCCCACGGCGACGATGCGCCCGGCGGCGAGGTCGGCATAGGCCTCCGAGAAGGAGACGTATTCCCGCACCTCCGTCTTGCCGGGCAGCTTGCCCACGAATTCCTGCGTCTGGGCGAGCTGCGAGGTCGCCTTGCCGGAGCCCACCGCCTTGCCCGCCACATCCTCGGGCTTGGTGATCCCCTTCTCGCCGGCGCGCTTCAGGAAGGCGACCGTGGCCTCCGCCACGGGGGCGGTGAAGCGGTAGCGTTCGGAGCGGGCCCTGGTGATGGTCGCGGGGCCGGCCACCATGTCGTAGTTCCCGGCATCCAGCCCCGGCAGCACGGATTCCCAGGGCAGGTCCTGGAACTCTACCTTCACGCCCAGCTCCTTGCCGATCTCGGCGAAGGTATCGGCGTTCAGCCCGACCTGCTTGCCGCCCTCGGTGAAGTCGAAGGGGGCGAAGTGGAATTCCGAGGCGACATTCAGCACGCCGGCGCTCTTCGCCTTGGCCAGCGCGTCCTGCGCCCGGGCGAGGCGCGGCGCCGCCAGGGTGAGGGCCGCCGCGGCGCCGAGCAGCGCCAGCGGGCGCCGCCCGATCGCGGCGACCCCACGGGCGAAAGCCGGGGACGGCCGGGTGGGAAGATCCGTCATGCCTCATCTCCATGCCGGGCCTCCATCATGCGGGCACGCGGGAACGCGCGCTCCTTTGCGGGGAGACCTCCGGGAATTCCAGACCGAGCCGTGCCGCGGCGTTCCCGCCGTCTTTCGGGATGCAGGTTGACCTGCCCTGCCCGCCTCGTAAAGCTCTGCGCCGGAAGCTTTCCGAGGGTATCCCCATGTCCGCCTCCGTCGCGCCGGCCACCCTGCCCATCATCGACATCGCCGGGCTGCGCGCGGGCCATCCGGGGGCGCTGGAACGCGCGGCGGCGGAGATCCACGCTGCCTGCACCGGCCCGGGCTTCTTCTACATCCGTGGCCACGGGGTGCATGAGGGCGTGATCGCCGCCGCGGTGGACGCCGCCCGCGCCTTCTTCGCCCTGCCGGAGGACACCAAGCGCCAGGTCGCCGCCAATCGGCTGCACCGCGGCTGGCATGCCATGGGCGGGGCGCTGATGGAGGGCGCGAGGCACACCGACCGGAAGGAGTTCTTCTCCATCGGGCTGGAACTGCCGGAAAGCGACGCGGCGGTGCGGGCGGGCGAGCCGCTGCGCGGGCCGAACCAGTGGCCCGCCTTCGTGCCGGCCATGCAGCCGGCCTTCGCCGACTATTTCCGCGAGATCGGCCTCGCCGGGGCGGCGCTGCTGTCGGCCGTGGCGGCGAGCCTCGGCCTGCCGCCGGATTTCTTCGCCGCCTCCTACCGCAAGCCGCTGCAACGGACCCAGGCCATCTACTACCCGCCCCGGTCCGAGGGCGCGGGCGAGGACGAATTCGGCGTGGCGCCACACACGGATTTCGGCTGCCTGACCCTGCTGTGGCAGGATGGCAATGGCGGCCTCCAGGTGCGGGAGCGGCAGAGCGGCGGCTGGATCGACGCGCCGCCCCTGCCCGGCACGCTGGTGGTGAATGTGGGCGACCTGCTCGGGCGCTGGAGCAACGACCGCTTCGCCTCCACCCCGCACCGGGTGATCAACCGCTCGGGGCGGGAACGCTTCTCCATCGCCACCTTCTACGACCCGGATTTCGGCGCCATGGTCGATCCCCGCGCCCTGGGCGCCGCGGAAGGCGAGGCGCGCTACGAGCCGGTCACCGCCGGGCAGCATATCCTGAACCGCTTCGACCAGGCCTTCGGCTACCGCAAGCGCCTCGCCGCAGCCCAGGGCTGACGCCGGGGCCCGTCCGCGGCCCCGCCCGCCCTGCCCCCTCTTTCCACGC
>NZ_BDLP01000182.1:0-8769 GCF_001950415.1 Roseomonas sp. TAS13 | reverse complement strand
TCGCCTTACGGTGGAGCTGTGCGTAGATGTGATCAAGAGACAGACGGACCTGCGCCTCGATGACGGCCGCCGCCCCGGCATCCGGGGCGCGGGCCAGCGCATCCAGCAGGCGCTGGGCCTCGGCCTGCGAGGCGGCAGCATCGGGGCGCCGGGCGGCCTGGGCCTGGGCCTGGGCCTGGGCCTGGGCCTGGGCCTGGAAACTGGCGGAGGGAAGCAGGAGCGTCGGCAACAGCAGGGCGAGGACGGTGCGCATGGCCTGAGGATGGCGCCCCGGCGGCGCGACGCAAGCGTTGTGACATTCCCGCCACCTGCGCGAGCCCGTCACGCCTATCTGCAACCCGGCCCGGATTCGCCCGGTTAAGCCCCGGCGAAACCCCGCAGGAGAACGCCCTTGTCGATCACGAAGCCCGCCGCCCTGATCCTTCTGGCCGCGGTGAGCCTCGCCGCCTGTGCCGAACGGACCACCGGCCAGAAGATCCGCGACACGCTGGACCCGCCGAGCGGCCCGGCCGAATCGATGGGCCGTTCGATGGACCGCACGGTCAACAGCATCACCAAGCCCTAGGGAGCGGCCGGCGGGGCGCCGCTTGCCGGACGTGGCCCCGCCGCCGGGGCCACTTTCCGGGCCGGTTTTCCGCCGCGCGGCGAAGGGACGGGAAATGGCGCGCCTGACCGGAACGATTTCCCGTGCTAAGCCCTTCGCACCATGGATCCGGCGAACGCCCCAGCCACCAACCGGGATTTCAGCTACCGCCTCCTGCTGCTGGCGCGGCGCTGGCGGGCCCTGATCGACACGCGGCTGCAGCAGGAGGGGCTGACGGATGCGGTCTGGCGGCCTCTTGTGCATCTCGCCAACCTCGGCGACGGCGTGCACCAGAAGGACCTGGCCACCTCGCTGGGGATCGAGCGCCCCAGCCTCGTCCGGCTGCTGGATGCGCTGGAACGGGATGGCTTCGTGGAACGCAACGCCGACCAGAACGACCGCCGCGCCCGCTGCCTCCGCCTGACCCCGGCTGGGCAGGCGATCGTGGCGCAGGTCCGGCCGCGTATCCAGGAGATGGAGCAGGAGCTCCTCGCCGGCCTGCCGGAGGACGAGTTGCAGCTCTGCACCAAGGTGCTGGAACAGCTCGACCGCCGCATCGCGACGATCCGCCCGGGCTGAGGCCCGGCGGCGATCCGGCACGAAAAAGCCCGCCATGGAACCCCATGGCGGGCTTTTTCGTCTGGAGGGGAGCGGAACCGGTCAGGTCCTGTCCCGGCCAGGGTCCGGGAAGCCCCCGGCCCGTGCCGGGGTTCCCCGCGCCCCGGATCTCAGCCCTGGCGGGCCTTCATCCGGGGGTTCTTCTTGTTGAGCACGTACAGGCGGCCACGGCGGCGCACCAGCACGCAGTTCTTGTCACGGGTCTTGGCGCTCTTGAGGCTGTTGCGGATCTTCATCTCAAACACTTCCGAATTTGGCCGGGGCCTATAAGGCGCGGGGCCGCGAAGGTCAACCTTCGCGCCATCCCGGCGGGTGGGAAACGGGGTTCAGCCGACGTGCTTTTCGCGGGCCTTCTCCGGCACCTTGGCGGATGCCTTCTCGCCCCCCTTGTCCGCCTTTCCCTTGTCCTCCTCGGCCTTCGCCCCGGGCTTGCCGGCCGGTTCCGCGGGCGGCTTGCCGGCGGGTTTCGGCGCCACCGCCTCGGGGCCCGGCAGTTCCACGGTGATGGCCAGGGCCGAGAGATCGGAACCCCGCTCCAGATCGACCTTCACCTTCTCCGGATTGATCGCGACATGCCGGGCCACCAGCTCCACGATCTCCTGCTGCAGCTTGGGCAGGAAATCCTCGCCGTTCCGGCTGATCCGCTCATGGCTCAGGATGATCTGCAGCCGGTCCTTGGCGGCGGCCGCGGTCTGGGGCTCCGGCTTGCGGTTGCGGAAGAAGGCGAGCCAACTCATGCGGCCCTCCCGCCGAACAGGCGCGACAGCAGGCCCTTCTTCTCCACGCCCAGGAAGCGCATCGGCCGCTCCTCGCCCAGGAAGCGCGCCACCGCGTCCTTGTAGGCCTGGCCGGCATTGCTCTCGGCATCCAGGATCACCGGGTTGCCGGTGTTGGAGGCCTTGAGCACGCTCTCGCTCTCCGGGATCACGCCCAGCAGGGGAATCCGCAGGATCTCCTGGATGTCGTCGAGCTTCAGCATCTCGCCCTTCTCCACCCGGGCGGGGTCGTAGCGGGTGACGAGCAGGTGCTCCCGCACCGGGTCCTTGTTCTCCTCGGCGCGGCGGGACTTGCTCTGCAGCACACCCAGGATGCGGTCGCTGTCGCGGACCGACGAGACCTCGGGGTTCGTCACCACGATCGCCTGGTCGGCGAAGTAGAGCGCCAGCAGCGCGCCCTTCTCGATGCCCGCCGGGCTGTCGCAGAGGATGTAGTCGAAGTCCTTGCCGAGGTCGTCGATGACCTTGCCCACGCCCTCCTTGGTCAACGCCTCCTTGTCGCGCGTCTGGGAGGCGGGAAGGATGCTCAGCGTGTCCACCCGCTTGTCGCGGATCAGCGCCTGGCTCAGCCGCGCCTCGCCGGAGATGACGTTCACCAGGTCGAAGACGACGCGCCGCTCGACACCCATGATCAGGTCCAGGTTCCGCAGGCCGACATCGAAGTCGATCACCGCCACCTTCTTGCCCGTCTGTGCCAGTCCGGTCGCAATGGCGGCGGAGGACGTGGTCTTGCCCACGCCGCCCTTGCCCGAAGTCACCACGATCACCTGCGCCATCGCGCCCAGTCCCCCTTGTCGAAACCCGTCTTACAGCATCACCGGCCCCGGCGAGTCAGCCCCATCCCGACCCGCCATGCCCCGGAACCGGCGCGTATCCCTCAGCCCAGCCTGTCGAAGCGCATGCCCTCGCCCACCAGCCGCGCCTGCACCGCCTTGCCGATCGGCGCCTCGCCCAGCCCGTCGCGCACCGCGTAGTAGCCCGCGATGGACACCAGTTCGGGGTCGAATTGCAAGGCGAAGACCCGCGCCTCGGTATCCTCCGCCCCGCCGGCCACGGCGCGGCCCTTCAGCGCCCCCCAGACATGGACGTTGCCGTCGGCGATCACCTCGCCGCCGGGATTGACCGTGCCGTTGATCACCAGGTCGCAGCCCTGGGCCCAGACCCGCTGCCCGGCCCGCACGGAACCGTCCACGATCATGGTGCGCCGGGCGGGAGGCGCCTCCACCGGGGCCGCCGGCTCGGGCGCGGGCGGGGCCTGGGTGAAGGCCGGGATCTCCTCCTTCGCCTCGCCCACGCTGCGCAGCGGCGGCAGCCCGGCCGAAAGCGCGGCCGAGCGCAGGGCGGGCGAGCCGCCGGTGGTGCCGATGGGCTGGATCGCCGCGGCGCGCAGCTCCCGGATCAGCGTCCCGAAATCCACCTGGGCGCCGTCCTCCAGGTCGTCCAGCCCGATGGCGATCGGCGCGTTACGGAGAAAGCCCGGGGCACGGCGGAACTGGTCGGCGATGGCGGGCACCACCGCCTCCACCCGCGCGTCCAGCAGGCGCAGGACCAGCAGGCTGAAATTGGCGGCTCTCAGCCGGAAAAGGTCTGCGGCCCCACCGGGACGGAGATTGGCAACCTGTGCGGACATCCGGACGCTGTCTCCCCGGGTGAAACTCTCGGGACAAGACTACACGTCCAAGGGGGGGTGGCGTAAGCCGCCTCTCGGCACAAGCGGCCGGGCCGCATGGGCATGGCGCCGGGCTGTGCCCCGGATGCCGCTCCCCCTGTCACGCGGCGGGCCGGCCAGGATGCCTTCCGGGCGGCCTCCAGGGCATGGCGGGACGCCGGAGGGAGGGCGATGGCCCGGCCACCAGGCCCTGCGGGAAGCGCCCGAGGAAGAGCAGCCCCCGCCGCCCTTCGTTCATCCGGCCAGGAAGCGCCGCGCCCCCTCGGCCATGACGCGCAGGCCCATGGCGAGGTCCTCCGGCTTCGTATCCTCGCTCCAATGGTGGCTGATGCCGCCGATCGAGGGCACGAAGAGCATCGCCGTCGGCACGTGCGGCGCCATGTACTGGGCGTCGTGCCCGGCGCCGGAGGGCATGCGCTGCCAGCCGCCCGGGGTCAGCGCCTCGGCCGCTTCGGACAGGATCTCCTGCCACCGCGGATCGCAGGGGGCGGGCTTCGACTGGCTCACCACCTCCAGCCGCGCCGTGCAGCGCTCGCGCCGGTTGCTTTCCTGCACGCCCCGGCGCAGCACCCCGTCCAGCCGCTCCAGCACCTCCACCGAGATGTCGCGGAACTGGAACAGCACCTCCGCCCTGCCGGGGATGATCGAGGCCGCGCCCGGGTCCAGCGCGATGCGGCCGCAGGTCCAGACCGTGCGCTCGCCGCAATGGCGGGGAAATTCTCCGTCCAGCCAGGCGAGCAGGCGCACCGCCGCCAGCCCGGCATCCCGGCGCTCCGCCATGGTGGTGCCGCCGGCATGGTCCTGCATGCCCTCGAAGACGATGCGGTACTGCCAGATGGCCACGATGCCGGTGACCACGCCGATCTGCTGACCGGCGCTTTCCAGCGTGGTGCCCTGCTCGATATGCATCTCCAGGAAGCCCTTGTAGCGGCCTTCCTCCATCCGCAGCCGGGGCCTGCCGGCAAGGCCCGCCTCCTGCAAGGCCTGCCGCAGCGGCTTGCCGTGGTAGCGGTTGGCGAGGCAGTCGATCTCGCTTTCCTCCAGCAGCCCGGTGAAGGAGCGCGAACCGATGAAGGAGCCGTAGTGGCCTTCCTCGTCCGCGAAGGCGATCACGTCCACCGGCAGGCCGGCGCGGGCGAGGTTCAGCGCCGAGACCACGCCCAGCGCGCCGTCGAGCCAGCCGGCCTCGTTCTGGCTCTCGATATGCGACCCGGCCAGCAGCTTCGGCCCCGGCCCGGGATGCCGGCCCAGCACGTTGCCGATGCCGTCGATCTCGGGGACCAGCCCCACCTCCTCCATCCGCGCCATCAGCCAGCGGCGGGATTCCATGTCCTGCTCGCTGAAGGTCGGGCGGTGCACGCCGGTCCGGAAGGCGCCGATCTTCCGCAGGTCGTTCAGGTCCGCCAGGAAGCGGCCGGTGTCGGGCTGGATGTTGCTCAGGCTCATGGCGGCGGAGCTTGGACGAGCGGTACCGGGCGCAGCAAGCCGCGCCATGGCGAAAATTTCCGCCGATTCCGCCCCATCCGCGTGAACTTGCCGAACCGCTGGGCCGCCGGTGCGTTGAGCACGCGCAATGCACAGGATGCGGGCACCGCTGGCAAGACGGAGGGCGGGACGGCGGTTCCGCGCCGGAGGCGCGGGCCCGGCCTGCTCACGATGGGTTGCGCCCACCGCAATGGTGGATCTCCCCAAAGGCACCTTGTCCGGGGTTCGCGCCCGCAAAATCTATGGGACAGGCCTGGCGCGGAAGCGCCTCGATCCCCACGCTCCCGCTCCGGGTTCCGGCGGAAGGTGCATGGGGCTCGGGTTCCAGGCGGTGGAGGCCGGGAGGTTCGCTTTCCCCCCGGCCAAGGCCGCCCGGAACACGCCTGCCGAGGCTGTGGAACACGGGTTGGGCAACAAAGGACTTGCTGCGCCCGCCCATGTTCCCGAACATCGTGCCACGCGGTTTCCGGCCGTGGCGGGAAAGGAAGGATGATGATCACGATTTCCCTTGTCGCAGCTGCCATCGCCGCCGCGGTTGCCGCTGCCGCCATGCAAGTGGGCGGTCAGCCTGCGCCCGTTCCTGTCCGGGTCCGTTCTTCCCGGCATCCCAGGCGCTGAGGCCGATCGGAGCGGCGGGAGGCTGCCGCCCCGTTCCAGCGCTTTCCCGGCATCCCCGCCCCATCCGCCGGCATGTCCCCGCGGTCATGCCCCCTGCCCGGTTCCTGCAACCGTCGCGAGTGTGATCGGTCCCCGGTGGCCTTCCTGCCATCCCCGGGTCTAGTCTGGCATTCCGGCCGGTGGCGTGGTTTCACCCGGCCTGGCCCCCGCGCCCACCGCCGGGCATGGGACGATGCGAGATTTTCGAGAGGGATGGCGATGTCGGGTGTGTCGCGCCGGAGCGTTCTGGATGACCGTGCGGACCGCCCGCTGACGGCCCGGCTGGAGGCCATCCTGGGCCGGACGCTGCGCATCCTGGTCTGCGGCGTGGCGACCTTTGCCCTGACCTTCATCGAGCAGGTGGCCGAGATCCTGGCGCCCCTGTTCCTGATTGCCGGAATCGCCTGGTGGGTGCTGGTGAACCTCACCGCCAACCTGCACCTCGACCCGATGCTGCAAAGCGTGGTGACGCAGCTTCCCCACTCGCTCTCTCTCGGCGGCCACTACCTCACGCCGGAAGGGCTGATCCGCAACGGCGTGCTGCTGGTCGCCGTGGTCGCCGCCTGCCGCACCCTGAACGGCATCATCGCCAAGGAAACCTGAGCCGCCCCCTCCGCCGGAGCGGCGAGACTGGACAGGCGTGGCCGCCCGGTCTAGGGGCCGCCGCCTGCCAGCGAGTCCGTAGCGTGTCCCATTCCCTTCCGCCCCTCCGGACGGTCGATTTCGACTTCACCCTTCCCGAAGCCTCCATCGCCCAGTCCCCTGCCCAGCCACGCGACAGCGCGCGGCTGCTGGATGTCCGCCCCGATGGCCTCGCCGACCGCCAGGTCTCCGACCTGCCCGGCTTGCTGGAGCCGGGCGACCTGCTGGTGGTCAACGACACCCGCGTCATCCCCGCCCGCCTCCATGCCCGGCGAGGCGAGGCCGCGATCGAGCTGCTGCTGAACCGCTCCGAGGGCGGCGGCACCTGGCACGCCCTGGCCCGCAACGCCCGCCGCCTGCGGCCCGGCGACGTGCTGGCCATCGACGGCGCCCCGGAACTCGCCCCCCGCGTGGTGGAGCGGCAGGAGGGCGGCGCCGTGCTGGTGGACTTCGGCTCCGACGAGGCCGCGCTGCTCGCCGCGCTGGAACGGGCCGGGGAAGTGCCGCTGCCGCCCTATATCCAGCGCCCCGGCGGCCCGGTGGCGGCGGATCGCGCGGACTACCAGACCGTCTTCGCCGACCGCCCCGGCGCCGTCGCCGCGCCCACCGCCTCGCTGCACTTCACCCCGCGTCTGCTGGCGGCGCTGGAGGCGCGCGGCATCGGGCGGGCGACGGTGACGCTGCATGTCGGCGCCGGCACCTTCCTGCCCGTGCGCGGCGACGATCCGCGCGCGCACAAGCTGCATGCCGAATGGGGCGAGATCGCACCGGAAACCGCCGCGCGCATCAACGCCGCCCGCCGCGTCGTCGCGGTCGGCACCACCGCGCTGCGCCTGCTGGAAAGCGCCGCGCGGGAGGATGGCACGATCGCCCCCTTCCACGGCCTCACCGAGCTCTTCCTGCTGCCCGGCCACCGCTTCCGCTCGGCGCCGGTGCTGCTCACCAACTTCCACCTGCCGAAGAGCACGCTGTTCATGCTGGCCTGCGCCTATGCGGGCACGGCGCGCGTGCGCGCGGCCTATGACCACGCCATCGCATCCGGCTATCGCTTCTATTCCTATGGCGACGCCTCGCTGCTGCGGCGGGAGGATTCCGCTCCTTGACCCTTTCCTTCACGCTCCAGACCACGGATGGCGGCGCCCGTGCCGGCACGCTGCACACCGCGCATGGCGAGGTGCCGACGCCGGTCTTCATGCCCGTGGGCACCGCCGGCACGGTGAAGGCGATGACCGCCGACGCGGTGCGCGCCACCGGCGCCCGCATGATCCTGGGCAACACCTATCACCTGATGCTGCGCCCCGGCGCGGAGCGCGTCGGCCGCCTGGGCGGGCTGCACCGCATGGTGGACTGGTCCGGCCCGATCCTGACGGATTCCGGCGGCTTCCAGGTCATGTCGCTGAGCAAGCTGCGGAAGATGGATGCCGACGGCGTCACCTTCCATTCGCATATCGACGGCTCCAAGCACCGCCTCACGCCCGAGCGTTCCATCGAGATCCAGAACCTGCTGGATGCCGACGTCACCATGTGCCTGGACGAGTGCACCCCCTTCCCCGCCACGGAGGAGGAGGCTGCGCGGTCCATGCGCCAGTCCATGCTCTGGGCCGCCCGCTGCCGCGAGGCCTTCGTGCCCCGCCCCGGCTACGGCCTCTTCGGCATCGTGCAGGGCAGCGTCTATGCCGGCCTGCGCGCCGAAAGCGTGCGGGCGCTGACGGGGATCGGCTTCGAGGGCTATGCGGTCGGCGGCCTCGCGGTCGGCGAGGGGCAGGAGATGATGTTCTCCACCCTCGACGTCACCACGCCGCTGCTGCCCCGGGACAAGCCGCGCTACCTGATGGGCGTCGGCACGCCCTCCGACATCATCGGCGCCGTCCGGCGCGGCATCGACATGTTCGACTGCGTGATCCCGACGCGCTCCGGCCGCACCGCGCGGGCCTATACCTCGCGCGGCGTGATGAACCTGCGGAACGCGAAATTCGCCGAGGACACGCGCCCCCTCGACCCGGAATGCGACTGCCCGGCCTGCACGCGGCACACGCGCGCCTATCTGAACCATCTCTTCAAGGCCGAGGAGATGCTCGGCCCGATGCTGCTGACCTGGCACAACATCCGCTACTACCAGACCCTGATGGCACGCCTGCGCGGCGCCATCCTGGAAGGGCGGTTCGAGGACGAGGCCGCGCGCATCGAGGCCGGCTGGGTCGAGGGCGCCGCCGCATCGGCCGCCGCCGCCACAGGCCAGCCCAACGCCCCTTCCGCCGGCCGCGCCCCGGCCGACCCCATGGCCGACCCCGTAGGCGACCCCGTGGGCGGCGATTCCCCGCGCGAACCCGGCCCCGCAG
>NZ_BDLP01000181.1:0-8801 GCF_001950415.1 Roseomonas sp. TAS13 | reverse complement strand
AGCGCTCGGAGATCACGGTCGAGGCCTTCGGCGAGAGCCGTCCGCTGGTGCCGACCGCCGACGGCGTGCGCGAGCCGCAGAACCGCCGCGTGGAGATCGTCCTGCGCTGATCGCGCAGACGCTCCAGACGTCGCTTCGGGAAGGGGGCTGGTCCGCAAGGACCGGCCCTTTTTCTTTGCGCGCCGTACGCCTGCCCCGAGCCACGTTACGCAACGGCACAAGCCTGCCCGCTGTGCCGGCCGGGGGAAGCTGCTAGTCTCGCTCCCACGAACCCCGCCGCACCGGATGCGTGGGCGGTGGATCGTTGGAAACACCGAGGCATCATCGCCACGACGCCAGGCGAGGCCTGCCTCCTTGCCGACGCAGGATCGAAACCCTGAGGACCAAGGCGTGACCACCGGTGCGGCTGAGCCGGAAGCGGACCGGATCCTGTTGGAGATCCTCGACCTCCTGCATGTGGCGCCCGGCGACCGGGAAAACGCATGGCGGCTGCTTGCCCTGGGCAGCCAGGGCGCGGATGGCGCGCCACGCCAGCGCATGGTGGTGCTGCGCGGCTTCGAGCCCGGGAGCCTCACTCTCTGGCTGCACAGCGATGCCCGTGCGGGCAAGGTGGGTGAGATCGCGGCCGATCCGCGCGTCTCCCTGCTGGGCTGGGATGCCGCGCGGCAGTGGCAGCTGCGGCTGGAGGGCGAGGCGCGGCTGCATCGCGGCGACGCCCTGGCCGACCGCGCCTGGGCCGCCATGCCGGAAGGCGAGCGCCGCAGCTACGCGGCCTCCGCCCCGCCTGGAAGCGCCGTGCCCGCCCCTCCCCCGCCGCCCGTCGTCACACCGCAGGCCCGCGCGAATTTCTGTGTCATCACGGTCCGGTTGCGGCAGATGGAGTGGCTTCACCTCGACCCCGAACGACACCGCCGGGCCCGCTTCCGCTTCCTGGGCCAGGGCGTGGAGGCAAGATGGCTGATCCCCTGACCTCTGACCCACAGGCCTCAGAGCCTCCGGCCAGTGCCGCGCCGCCCGGCCGGGAGCGGATCGCCGAAAGCATCCGGCGCCTTGCCATGCAGCGTGGCGCGGAGAAGTCCATCTGTCCCAGCGAGGTCGCCCGCGAGCTGGGTGGCGAATCCTGGCGCGGCCTGATGCGGCCGGTGCGCGACACGGCGATGGAACTGGCTCGCCAGGGCGAGATCGAGGTGCTGCGCAAGGGCAAGCCGGTGGAGCCTGGCGAAGTGCGCGGGGTTATCCGCCTGCGGATCGCCGCGCGCTGACGCCGCCGTTTCCGGCTTTCTTCTCTTTGACATGTTGGAGATCCCGCGATGCGTGACACGCGCGGTGCCCTCAGGGACGCCTGGGCCCTCGCCCGCCCCTTCTGGTTCAGCGAGGAACGCTGGTCCGCCCGGGGCCTCTTGGCGGTGGTGGTCCTGCTGAACCTCGCCCTTGTGGGGATGAACGTGATCCTCACCTTCTGGAACCGCGCCTTCTACAACTCCCTCCAGGACAAGAACTGGGAGGCCTTCTCCCAGCTTCTCTTCCTGGGCCGGCATGATCCGGACGAAGGCTACCTGCCCGGCTTCTGCGTGGTGGCGGCGCTGTTCATCCTGGTGGCAGTGTTCCAGCTCTACCTGCGCCAGCTGCTGCAGATCCGCTGGCGGCGCTGGATGACCGGGCGCATCACCGGGGACTGGCTGCGGGACCGCGCCTATTACCGGATCGCGCTTTCCGACACGGGCACGGACAACCCGGACCAGCGCATTTCCGAGGACGTCAACAGCTTCGTCAGCCAGAACCTGTCGCTGGGCCTGGGGCTGATGAACTCGGTGGTGACGCTGGTCTCCTTCATCGCCGTGCTCTGGAACCTGTCCGATCCGGTGAACGTGCTGGAACTGCCGATCCCCGGCTACCTCGTCTGGGTGGCGCTTCTCTACTCGGCGCTCGGCACCTGGCTGACGCATCTGGTCGGTCGCAGGCTGATCCCCGTGAACTTCCAGCAGCAGAGGCTGGAGGCGGATTTCCGCTATTCGCTGATCCGCGTGCGGGAGAATGCCGAGGGCATCGCCCTGCATCGCGGCGAGGCGGGCGAGGAGCGCAGCCTGGCCGGGCGCTTCGCCGCGGTGGTGGCGAACTGGCGCATGCTGATGACGGTGACGAAGCGGCTGACCTTCTTCACCTCCGCCTTCGGGCAGCTCGCGGTGATCTTCCCCTTCATCGTCGCCGCCCCCGCCTTCTTCGCAGGCCGCATCCCGCTCGGCGCGCTGACCCAGACCTCCTCCGTCTTCGGCCAGGTGCAGGGCGCGATGTCCTGGTTCGTGGACAGCTACGGCCTGCTCGCCGACTGGCGCGCGACGGTGCAGCGTCTCGCCGGCTTCCGGCAGGCCATCGCGATGTCGGAGGCGCGCGCCGACGAGGGGCCGAAGCTCGTCACCGCCACCGGCTCGCATCTCGTGGCGCATGATATCGAGCTGAAGCTGCCCGATGGCCGCGTGCTGGTGGGCGATGCCGACCTGTCCCTGGCGCCGGGCGAGGCGGTGGTGGTCACCGGCGCCTCGGGCAGCGGCAAGTCCACGCTGTTCCGGGCACTGTCGGGCATCTGGCCCTTCGGGCGGGGCCGGGTGGAGGTCCCGGCCGACGCACGCGTGCTCTTCCTGCCGCAGCGGCCCTATATCCCGCTCGGCACGCTGCGCCATGCGGTCTGCTATCCCATGGCGGAAGGCGAGTTCAGCAAGGAGCAGGTGCTGGACGCGCTGAACAGCGCCGGGCTGGACGGATTCATCCCGCAGATGGACGAGAGCGATGCCTGGGAGCGGCGCCTTTCGGGTGGCGAGCAGCAGCGCCTGGCTTTGGCCCGTGCCTTTCTGCAGAAGCCCGACTGGCTCTTCCTCGATGAGGCGACCGCCAATCTCGATCCGGAATCGGAGGAGGTGCTCTATGCCCGGCTGCGGGAGAAGCTGCCGGGGACCGGCATCGTCTCCATCGCCCATCGCCCGGCGGTGGCGCGCTTCCATGACCGGGGGCTGCGCCTGGGCGGCGGCCAGCTTGCCCCGGTCGCGTCCGCCGGGGCCTGAACATGCGAAGGGCCGGAGGAACGTCCTCCGGCCCTTCGGCGGCTTCCGCCACGCGGGGTGGCGCAGGCCACCCCCGGCGCCGGCGGGATCGCCCCGCCGGCAAGGGGCCTCAGTGATCGCCGTCCTGGTTCTGGTCCGGCGCCGCGTCGCTGTTGAGCATCGTGTAGCGGTCCTCGCCGATCTTCCCCATCAGCGTGAACTGGGCGTGCAGGAAGTCCGCATGGTGTTCCTCGTCGGCGAGGATCTTCACCAGCAGGTCACGCGAGATGAAGTCGCGCACGCTCTCGCAATAGGCGATGCCCTCGCGGAGATCGTTGATCGCCTTCTCCTCGAGCTTCGCATCGCATTCCAGGATTTCCTTCACGGACTGACCGATCAGGACCTGGTTCAGCCGCTGCACGTTCGGCAACCCGTCGAGGAACAGGATGCGGTGGATGAGGTCATCCGCGTGTCGCATCTCCTCGATGGATTCCTTGTACTCGTGCCGGCCGAGCTTGGTGACACCCCAATGGTTCAGCATGCGGGCGTGCAGGAAGTACTGGTTGATCGCCGTCAGCTCGTTGGTGAGCTGCGTGTTCAGGTGCTCGATGACCTTGGGGTCGCCGTAAGCGGACATGGTCTGTCTCCCGTCTCGTCTGAGGCGACGAGAAGACAGAAAGCCCACTAAGCGTCAAGTCATTGATTTTCAACGACTCTGAGAGTGAGAAACAGTTTCAGCGAGTGGCGCGCGCCTGAACCTGTCCCGGCTGTTCCCGCATCATGGCCAGAATCATGCGCGTACAGGTGCCACACTGCGCTTTGCAGCCGCACTTTGAATAGATCTCGCAACAGCGGCTGGCGCCGGATGCGATGGCATCCCTGACCTGCGTGTCGGTGATTCCGTTGCAGAGGCAAACATACATGCGGATGTCGCGTCCGTGCGATGACGCGGCCGCTATCGCATCCCCACCGATTCGATGCAAGTCATTATTAGTTTCTTTCGCAACCTATTCCTCCTCCGCCCCGCCACCGGTCATGCGGGTGCGTGGCCGAGGCGCCTGCCATGGGTATTCCGGCGTGGGTGCAGGCGCAGTCGTCCTCTTAGTCCTGCCTTTCGGGGCTTTGGGCGGGTCGCCGTAGCAGAGCACGCGGACCACGGAGCGAGCGGTTTCTTCCATAAGGTCGGCGAGATTGCGTGGCTGGCTGGCCGCATCGGCGAAACCGGATGCCTCGGTCAGTGGCAGATCGTAATCGCGCAAGAAGCGCCGCAGAAGCCGTGGCGCGATGGCCAGGTTGACGTTCTGCGGCATGGTCCCGTTCCGCAGCAGTGATAGAACGGCATCGACCTGCCCCACGGGCATGCCAACGACCCTGCCCGACATATCCAGCAGGGCCCCACCACTGTTACCCGGTTGGGTCGGCGAGGTGTACTGGATCCAGCCATCATTCTCGCCCACGCCAATGGCGCTGACATTGCCGCCGGTCACCGTGGGCTCCCGTGTCTTCACGTTCATGCCCGGGAAGCCCATGGCCGCCACCGGGGTGCCTGGGCGAACATCCGTGGCGATCGCCAGCGATGGCCGGTTCAGCCCTGGCACATCGACCAGGGCGAGGTCGAGTTCCTCGTTGCGTCCGCGCAGCTTGGCACCAGCCAGTTCCGCCAACCCGGCCTGGACCGAAACCTGTCGGCAGCCATTCACCACATGCCAGTTGGTGACGATGAGATGCGACGCCACGGCGAAGCCACTTCCGGATTTCCGGAGCGTGCTTCCGCCTGCCGTCCCGGCGACGGCATAGCGATAGGCGGGCCGCGACGGCAGCGGGCTCTCGTCCCGCCCGACGTCAGACATGAATTCCTCCCCCGACGCCTCCTTCGACGGCCGGGGACGTGCCGGTTTCGGCACCAGCGGCGGCACGGGCGCCGCCTCGACAGGGCGGGCCGCCCATTGCCGGGCTCGCGTGAAGCTCTCGGACGAGAGTTGGCGTTCGAAACCCGCTAGGCTGGGCTGAATGGTGAAGGGCCCGCGATGCTGGCTCTCGCGCAGGATCGCCCAACGCGCCGCTTCGATGGGATCGGCCTCCATGCCGCGCCCCAGCAGCGCCGCGACCATCAGGCAACCCTGTGCGCGAAGCTGGCCACGGCTCGCACCATAGCGCCACCACGCCACAGCACGGGCCTCGTCGCGTTCCGTGCCGTAGCCACTGGCATGGGCGCTGCCGGCTTCCCCGGCGGCATGCGGATGGCCGGCCAGGGCGGCTTGCTCCAGGTAGTAAAGCGCCTCCGCCGCCGTTTCGTCCTCGTCCCGGCTTTCCAGCAGGATCTGGGCAAGGCCGTACATGGCTTCCGGGTCGCGATCGCGTGCCCGCTGCCGCAACGTGGCCTCCGCCACGCGGGGACGCGCCACAAGGCGGGATGGCGGGCGATGGCAGCCGGAAGCCAGCGCATCCGCCGTCAGGCTGCCCAGCCGATCCGGCGCCGCTGCCTCCAGGGGACCAGCCAAGCCCAGAAGCGCGGCGCCGGAGAGCAGAAGGAGACAGCGCAGCATGTCGATTCCTCAACCAAAGGTTGAGCAAATGTAGCGACACGGAAATGTTACGAGAAGTAATCCGGCACCAGAAGGACGGGCGAGTTTATTTTGTCCAGGCGGGGGACAGCCTCACCCCCGGCCGCAGGTCGCCAGCACGTCCAGCACGTCCTCGCCGTAACGCTCCAGCTTGCTGGCCCCGACGCCGGGAACGGTGGCCAGTTCGTCCAGGTCCGTGGGCTTCTGCGCCGCGATCTCGCTCAGCGTGCGGTCGCTGAAGATCATGTAGGCGGGCAGCGCCTGGCGCTGGGCCTCGTCCCGCCGCCAGGAGCGCAGCGCCTCGAAGACCGGATCGCCGGAGGCGGCGGGTGCTTCGCGCCGGCGCGGGCCGCCACGGGCGGAGACGCGCGGCAGGGCGGCGTCCTCCCGCAGCATGACCTTCTCCTGCCCCTTCAGGATGGGGCGGGCCGCCTCGGTCGGGCGGTACTCGCCGTGGTTCTCCACCGCCACGTCCAGCGCGCCGCGCGCCACGAGCTGGCGGGCGATGCTGCGCCAATGCTGCGGCGAGACGTCGCGGCCCACCCCGAAGGTGGGGAGCTGGTCGTGTCCGAACTGGAGGACCTTCTCCGTCTTTTCGCCACGCAGCACGTCCACCAGATGGCCCAGGCCGAAGCGGCTGCCGGTGCGGACCACGGCGGAAAGCAGCTTCTGCGCCGCCACGGTCCCGTCGCGCAGGCTGGGCGGACGCAGGCAGGCGTCGCAATTGCCGCAGTCCTGCTCCAGGTCCTCGCCGAAGCAGCGCAGCAGGATGCGGCGGCGGCAGGTCGGGCTCTCGGCGATGGCGACCATGCGGTTCAGCCGCTCGCGCTCGATGCGCTTCTGCTCGTCCGAGGCCGGGCTGTCCTCCAGCCGGTGCCGCGCCCAGACGATGTCCTCCGCCCCGTGCAGCAGCAGGGCGCGGGCCGGCAGCCCGTCGCGCCCGGCGCGGCCGATCTCCTGGTACCAGCTCTCCGGGCTGGCCGGCAGCGCGGCATGGGCGACCCAGCGCACATCGGGCCGGTCGATGCCCATGCCGAAGGCGACGGTCGCCGCCATCACCACCGCGTCGCCGCTGGCGAAGCGCTTGTGCGCGGCGCGCTTGTCGGCGGCCTCCATCCCCGCATGGAAGGAGATGGCGTCGTGCCCGTTCTCGCGCAGCCAGCCGGCGGTCTGCTCGGCGCCCTTGCGGGTGGCGCAATAGACGATGCCGGCGCCCCGCCCGTCCGAGGCCTCCCGCGCGAAGGCCAGGATCTGCCGCCGGGCGCTTTCGCGCGGCGCGGCCTCGATGCGGATGTTGGGGCGGTCGAAGCCGCCGCGGAAGACCGGATCCTCCGTCAGGCTCAGGCGCTCGCGGATATCCTCCACCGTCCGCGCATCGGCGGTGGCGGTGAGCGCGATGCGCGGCACCTCGGGAAAAAGGCGCGCCAGCACGTCGAGGCCGCGGTAGTCGGGACGGAAGTGATGCCCCCACTGGCTAACGCAATGCGCCTCGTCGATGGCGAAGAGGGCGAGCTCGGTGCGGCCCAGCCGCTCCAGCGTCGATTCGAGGTTCAGCCGCTCGGGCGAGACGTAGAGCAGCTTGAGCGCGCCGCGCGACAGGTCGCGGAACAGGTTGCCGCGCTCGCCCTCCTCCATCTCGGAATGCAGCGCGGCGGCCGCCACGCCCGCCTGGCGGAGGGCCGAGACCTGGTCCTCCATCAGCGCGATCAGCGGCGAGACCACCACGCCCAGGCCGGGGCGGCAGAGGGCGGGGACCTGGTAGCACAGGCTCTTGCCGCCACCCGTCGGCATCAGCACCAGGCCGGAGCCGCCCGCCACGATGTGGTGGACGATCTCCTCCTGGCGCCCACGGAATTCCTTGTGGCCGAAGACGTCGTTCAGGACCTTGCGGGGGCCGTCGGCCTCCTGCCCGGTCCCTCGGTCGGTCAGGCGGTCACGCAGAAATCCAAGCATCAGTTTCCGATCTTGATCTCCACCCGCCGGCTCTCGACGGGGGCACGCTCGTAGGGGACCGCGCCGAGTGGCAGGACGGTAATGCGCGACGCATCCACCTTGTTCGCACGCAGTTGCGCCGCCACGGCCTCGGCCCGGCGCTGGCTCAGCTCCCGGTTGCCGCCCGGCACGGGGGTCGGCTCGGGATTGGCGAAGCCCAGGACGCTGACCTTGGTTTCAGGATAGCGGTTGGCGATGTCGGCCGCCTCGGCGATCAGGCCCTTGGCCGCATCGTCGAGCGTCGCGTCGTCACGCTCGAAGAAGACGACGCGGGCCTGGGGCGTGCCCATCCTCGGGCTGGCGCAGGCCGCCAGCAGGGGCAGGGCCGCAAGGGAGGCAAGCAGGAAAAACCGGCGCATCGGCGCGCGTCTCCGGGACAATGTGACAGCGCGTGCCATGCGATGCCCCTTCCGCCCCGTCAACGGGCCAGGGCGGCTTCGCGGCCACCGCGCGCACCCGCCTGATTCATTGTGATCAGCCAGCCGCATGGAAGGCCCGCCCGCCGGCCAGGCGCAGCACCCGCGTCGGGCGCTCCACCCCGGTCAGGCGATGCGCGATCAGCAGCACCGTGCGCCCGGCGGCGGCCTCGTCCAGGGTTTCCAGGAAGGCGCGCTCGGCGGTGACGTCGAGGCCGGCGGCGGGCTCGTCCAGGATCAGCACCGGCGCCGGGGAGAGCAGCGCCCGGGCCAGGGCCAGCCGCCGCGCCTGCCCGCCCGAGAAGCGCGCTCCCGCCTCCCCGCAGCGCGTCTCCAGCCCGTCCGGCAAGGCGCGGACCAGATCACCGATCCGGGCGCGGTCGAGCGCCTGCCAGAGCGCGGCCTCCTCCGCTTCCGGCAGGGCGAGGCGGAGATTGGCGGCGATCGTGTCGTCGAAGAGCCGGGCATCCTGGGTCAGGCAGGTGACGCGGCGGCGCAGGTCGTGGGCGGCGAGGCTGGCGATCTCCACACCCCCCAGGGTGATGCTGCCGGATTGCGGCCGGGCGAGGCCCAGCAGCAGCGCCGCCACGGTGGACTTGCCGGCGCCGGAGGGGCCGAGCAGCACCACCCGCGCCCCTTCCGGGATCTCCAGCGAGAAGCCGTCCAGCACCGGTTCCCGCCCCGCCTCCCAGCCGAAACGGATGTCGCGCATGCGGATGGCATGGCCCGGCGGCAGCGGCGCCGGCACGGCCGGGTCGGGCGCCGGGACCGGGGCATCGGCGGCCTCCAGCAGG
>NZ_BDLP01000180.1:0-8861 GCF_001950415.1 Roseomonas sp. TAS13 | reverse complement strand
GCGGCTCCGGCAGGCGCGGCCTTCCGGGGGGTCGCCTTGGCAGGGGGGGCCTTTTCCGTGGCCGTGGCGGCCTTGCGGCGCGTCGCGGGTGCCTTGGTGGCCCCGGTCTCGCTCTCGTTCCTGGGGGTGCGGGCTATGGCCGCCTCCTCTCCGTCATCGGGTCATCCAGCGGAAACGCCACGCTGGCCCCGTCCCGGCGCCAGCGTCCATTCCGTATCGTTCAGTCGCCGCCGGCAGGCCAGCCCGGATGATGGCCGTTGCTCCGCAGATCCGTGGAGCTCAGGGCATTCTCCCGCGCCGGGATCAGCGTCCAGCCGGCATGCCGTCCGGGCGGCCCGGCCAGGAGCTGTCCCGGCCGCCGCCGCCAGTGGCGTAGCACGGAGGCTGCCTTGCCGTGCAACGCCTTGCGTGTCCAGCCCGGACGCGGCAGCACCGCCAGCGGCGTGTGCCGGGCCAGCCTTTCCCAACCCCCCCAGCGGGGCAGTTGCCACAGGTTGTCCGCCCCGATCACGAAGACGAAGCGGGCACGGGGGAAGCGCCGCCGCAGCTTGGCCAGGGTGCGCTCGGTGCGGCGGTAGCCCAGCTTCGCCTCGATCCCCGTGGCGATCACCTGCGCGCCGTCGGCGATGGCCCGCGCCGAGGCGAGGCGCTGCTGGAAGGGGGCCATGCCGCGCGGCGGCTTCAGCGGGTTGCCCGGCGAGACCAGCAGCCAGACCGCATCCAGCCGCAGCGCCCGCAGGGCGATCCGGGCCACGTGCTCGTGCCCCTGATGCGCCGGGTTGAAGGAGCCGCCGAGCAGCCCGATGCGCCGGCGCCGGTTGTCGCCCCAGGCCCCAGGCTCCGCCAGTTGCCGTCTCAGGACCGTCGCTCCCCAAGGGGCAGGGAAGGCGGCTTGGACGCGTGTTCGTGCCGGGGCGGCGGAGGCATCAGGGGCGTGTCACGGGACGGGGGCAGGCCTGGGCTCAGGGACGGGTCTGGCCACTGCCCAGGACCTGGTAGCGCCAGGTGCAGAGCTGTTCCGCTCCGACCGGGCCGCGCGCGTGCAGCCGGCCGGTGGCGATGCCGATCTCGGCGCCGAAGCCGAACTCGCCGCCGTCGCAGAACTGGGTGGAGGCGTTCCACATTCCCACCGCCGAGCCGATCCCGTCCAGGAACTGCCGCGCCGCGGATTCGTCCTGCGTCACGATGGCCTCGGTATGCTCGCTGCCATAGCGGGTGATATGGGCGATCGCGTCCTCCACCCCGTCCACCACCTTCACCGACAGGACGGCGTCCAGCCATTCGGTGGCGAAATCCGCCTCGGTGGCGGGCTTCAGATCCGGCAGGATGGCCCGCGCCCGCGCGTCGGCGCGGAAGTCGCAGCCCAGCGCCCGCAGGTCGCCGATCAGCAGCGGCAGCAGCGAAGGCGCCACGGCGGCATCGATCAGCAGGGTCTCGGTAGCGCCGCAGATGCCCGTGCGGCGCATCTTGGCATTGGCCAGGACGGCGCGCGCCATCGCTTGGTCGGCGGCCTCGTGGACATAGGTGTGGCAGAGCCCCTCGGCATGGGCGAGGACGGGCACCCGCGCCTCCTCCATCACGCGCGTCACGAGCCCCTTGCCGCCGCGCGGGATGATCAGGTCGATCAGCCCCGAGGCGCGCAGCATGGCGCCCACGAAGGCCCGGTCCGCGGAGGGCGCGATCTGCACCGCCGCCTCCGGCAGCCCGGCCGCGCGCAGGCCCTCGGCGATGGCGGCATGGATCGCCCGGGCGGAGCGCAGGCTCTCGCTGCCGCCGCGCAGGATCACGGCCGAACCCGCCTTCAGGCAGATCCCCGCCGCATCGGCGCCGACATTGGGCCGGCTCTCGTAGATCATGCCGATGACGCCCATCGGCTGCGCCACGCGGCGGATCACCAGCCCGTTGGGCCGGGTCCATTCGCTGATCACGCGGCCGACCGGGCCGGGCTGCGCCGCGATCTCCTCCAACCCCCGGGCCATAGCCTCGACCCGGGCGGGGTTGAGGGTCAGCCGGTCGCGGAAGGCGTCGGTCAGCCCCTGCGCAGTGTCCAGGTCGGCGGCATTGGCCTCCAGGATGGCGTCCTGCCGCCGCCGCAGCGCCGCCGCCGCCGCGCGCAGCGCCGCGTCCCGCGCCGGCCCTGGCAGACGCGCCAGAACCCGCGCGGCGGCGCGGGCGTCACGGGCGGCATCGGCGAGCTGGGCGGAGGCGCTGTCGGGCATGGCGTTCATGGTGCTGCGGGGTTAGCGCGTCCGGCGGCGGCGCGAAAGCTGGCGCATGACAGAGTCGTGGCAAACGGGACCAGGAAAGTCCCGGACAGGCACTTCCGGGACGGAATAGAAACGAAATCGTAAATAACAACTTAAAGTTGATATTAAGATGGGTTACTCTCGCGCCATGGTGACCAAGCTCCACGCCCCTCCGACCCGTTTCGCAGGCTGGCTGCTGCTTTCCGCGGCCATCGCGGTGATGGCCGGCGCCGTGGCGGCCTCGCTGGGCAACCGGCAGAGCCTGTCCCTGGAAAGGGAGATGGAGCGGCTGCGGACAGAAAGCGCCGAGGCCAGGCAACTGACCATCGCCCTGCTGGACGGCGAATCCGCCCTGCGCGCCTATGCGCTCTTCGGGCTGGTGCAGGACCAGCTCCGCTTCGGCCGGGCGGCGGAGCTGCTGGAGAGCGGGGAGTTCCGCCGCATCGCCAGCCTGGTGGATTCGGCCCAGGAGGACACCGGCAGCCCGCCGATCCTGGGCCCGATCACGCGGATCGTTGCCGCCCGCAAGGACATCCTCGACCGGCTCCAGGCCGGGGAGCGCGAGACGGTGATCGAGGAAGGGCGCCGCGGCCTCCTGCAGGCCCAGGGCGAGACGGTCCGCCTCGCCCTGGAGCGCTTCGTCCGCCTGCGCGTCGCACAGGTCGAGCAGGCCGCGCGCGGGATGCAGCGCGTCCAGGCGCGGATCCTGGTGCTGGTGATGCTGGGGGCCGGGCTCTGCCTGGGCGCCCTGGCCATCGCCTGGTGGCAGATCGCGCGCCACGGCCGGGCGGAGCAGGCCGTCCGGCGGGAGATGGACGTCCGCGGCGCCGAGATCCGCAGCCTGCTGCGCATGAGCGACATGCTCCAGGCCTGCCAGACCGAGCAGGACATCCGCCGGGTCGTGCTGCACACGGCGCAGGAGGTGCTGCCGGGCGTGCCCGGGGCGCTCTACGTCTTCAACAACAGCCGCGACCGGCTGGACTGCACGGCGGTCTGGCCCGAAGGGACGAAGCTCGCCAGCGTGGACCATTTCTCGCCGGAGAACTGCTGGGCGCTCAAGCGCGGCCGCCCGCACCGCCACGGCCCTGGCGCCGACATCCCCTGCGAGCACGTCGCCCTGGGGCTTCCCGGCCTGGAGATCCCGATGACGGCGCGGGGCGAGGTCTATGGCGTGATGCAGTTCGGCGCCGCCGTGTCCGGCCTGCCCGATGCGCCGGAGCCGCAGCGCGACCTGGCGGTGGCGCTGGCGGATGGCGTGTCCATGGCCCTGGCCAACCTTTCCCTGCGCGAGAAGCTGCGCAACCAGGCGCTGCGCGATTCGCTGACCGGCCTCTACAACCGCCGCTTCCTGGAGGAGGTGTCAGAGCGCTTCGCCGGCCAGGCCGACCGCCGCGGCGCCCCGGTCGCGGTGGTCATGATCGACGTGGACCACTTCAAGCAGGTCAACGACCGCCACGGCCACGCCACGGGCGACGCGGTGCTGCGCGCCCTGGCCGTGCTGATCCAGGGCGACCTCCGCCGGGGCGACGTCGCCTGCCGCTATGGCGGGGAGGAGATCGTGCTGCTGATGCCGGATTGCGACGCGGAGAACGCCTGCCGGCGGATGGAGGAGATCCGCGAGCAGGTGCGGGCGCTGCACCAGGGCACGGATACGGTGCTGCCCCGCGTCACCATCTCCGCCGGGGTGGCGGACATGCCGGCCCATGGGCAGACCATCGCCATGGTTCTGAAGGCCGCCGACGAGGCCCTCTACACCGCGAAGCAGTCGGGACGCGACCGGGTGCAGATGGCCCGGCTGCTGAAGCCGGAAGACGGCGCCGAGCCGCCCAAGGGGGCGCCCAGGGAAGCGCCCAGGGAAGCACCCAGGGAAGCGCCCAGGCTGGAGATCGCCCGGCTGAGATAGGCCCGCCGCGCCCCGCCGGAGGCGTGGCCACGTGACGGGAAGGGGCGTCGCGCGTTGCTGTTTCGCGCCCTGCCAATCCGGCAAGGCGGCGCGGGCGGGAAGGGATGGCGGGCATGACACTGGAACTGCGGCTTCTGGCATGGACGGTGGTGCTGGGCATCGTCCAGCTTCTGCTGACGGCCATGGGGACCACGGCGCAGAACGGACTGGCTTGGTCCGCCGGGGCAAGGGACGAGGAGCGCCCGCCCCAGGGCATCGCCGCCCGGCTCCGCCGCGCGCAGTCCAATCTGATGGAGACCTTTCCCTTCTTCGCCGCCGCGATCCTCGCCGCCCATATCGCCGGGCGGGAAGGGGCGATGACGGCCTGGGGTGCCCAGATCTACTTCTGGGGCCGGATGGTCTATCTGCCGCTCTATGCCGCCGGCGTCCCCTGGCTGCGCAGCATCGTCTGGGCCGTGTCGATGCTGGGCCTCGTCCTGGTCCTTCTGGCGGTGCTGCTGCCGTAGGAGCGGGGCCCCCACGGCAGCACGGGCGGCCAGGAAGGTCAGTCTGGCGCCACCACCAGCCCGCTCGCGGCAACGGTGACCGTGCCGGGCCCCGACATCACCACCGGCTGCGACAGCGCCATGAAGGTCAGCGGGTTGCCCCCGGAGGCGGCGTCGAACAGGCCGAGATAGCCCAGCGTCCCGGCGGCGGCGGTGAAGGTGAAGCGCAGCGCCTCGGCATTGCTCTGGCTGCCGGTGCCGTTGAAGGTAACGCGCTGGCGGGCATAGCCGGTGCCTGCCGGTTCCCCGGTCACGCCGCCCGTGGCGCTGCCGGCGCTGCCCAGCGCGGCATAGACCGCGCCCGGTGGGGTCGGCGCCCGGCCGCACAGGGTCCGGGCCAGCATGTCGCGGGCATAGTTGGTCAGGTCGCTCATGGAGAAGCCCTTTCTCAGCTCTGGTTGACGAGGCCCTGCAACTGCGTATCCGGCAGCCGCGAGGGGAGGTACTGGAGCAGCCGGACCGAGCCGTTCAGCGCCCGGTTCCAGCCCCCCGATCCATGCCCGGGCAGCAGCCGCGCCAGCCCTGCGGGCAAGGTGGCCGCCGCCGTCTGGACGGATCCGCCGGTCATGCAGGCCGACTGGCTTCCGGGCGCCCAGGCGAAGGCCGCCCGGAAGGCGGTGCCGGGCACCATGCTGCCCAGCGTCATCACCGCGCCGCTGGCGCCGCCGCGCTCGATCTCCGCGGTCAGCGCCGTGCCGGTGTTGCGCAGGATCAGCCGGTTCGCATCGGTGCCGTCGTCGATCTGCCACAGGCCCTGGGGCAGCCCGGCGGGCGAGGCCTGCGGCAGGCTGGCGGCGACCAGCAGCGTGCCGCTGCCGCCATAGCCGCCAGCCGGCTGGCACAGGAGCTGGTCCGCCGCCCGGGTCTGCGCCACCCGGCTGCCCGCCGGCGGCAGGACCGGCGTGGTGGCGAAGGTCGCCTGTTCCAGCTGCGGCAGAGAGACCCGCAGGGTGAAGTTCATGGCAACGCCGCTCGGCACGTAGGCCAGCACCGAAGGGACGATGCTGGTCGTGCCGCCGACCGTGAGGGTCCGCGTGCAGGCGACGCGCTGCGCGGCGGCTGTCGCGATGATGCCGGCATCCGTGGCGGGCGAGCTGTCGCCACCGCGCTCCTGCATTCTCAGGCGGAGATTGCCGCCGCTCGGGAGGCTGCCCGCCACCAGGGCGATGTTCATGGCGCAGGTCCAGCTCTGCCCGGACACCGCGGCGGCGCCGCCCACCTGTTCCGGCATGACGACGCAATAGCCCGCCGCCGTGCTGGTGCCGGCGAAGTTGCAGTCCAGATAGGGCGCCCCCGCCTCCACCCCGGTGGACAGGGTCCGGGTCAGGCCCGTGATGGCGGTGACCGTCCAGTACCCCGGCACCGTCCCGGGCGAGCCCGCCACGGCGCCTTCCATGCGCGGGTTGCGGATCGCATTGGTCCGCGCCTCCTCCACGATCAGCCCGCCCGATGCATCGAAGCGCGGCTGGCTGGCGGCCAGTTCCAGATAGCTGCCGGCGGCATCGTAGCCGCCGGCGGTGGAGCCGCGTGTGGCGGCGAGCGAGCCGTGCAGGCTGCGCGGGCCGATCAGGGTGAGCCAGGAGGCGCTGCCTCCAGCCTCCACCCCGAGCGCGGCGGCGACGATCCCCAGCATCAGGCCGCGCCCGCCCCGCTGAGATGGCAGTACCGGGTGGTGCCGCCATCGGGCGAATAGGTCAGCAGGCTCGCCACGCCATTCGCCTTGATCTTCGTATAGCCCTCCGAGCTGACCGGCGCGCTGCCGGTGAAGTTGCTGAGCGCCAGCGCCAGGTCGGCGCCGCTGCGGTTGACCACCATGCAGGAGAAGCCGAGCCCGACCGCGTTGTAGTCGATGCCCAGGCTGGTTCCGGCATTGGCCAGCAGCAGCCGGTTGTTGTGCACGGCGAAGCCCAGCGCCGTCGCGGCGGACAGCACCACCTGCGGCAGCCGCCGCTCGGTGAACTGGCCGTCCACATAGCTCTTGGTTGCCGCATGCATCGGCGCGCTCGGCGCCGCGGTCAGCAGCAGCGTGCCATCGGCCGAAAGGCGCAGCCGTTCGACCATGCCCGCGCCCTGGCGCAGCTCCAGCACCAGCGTGCCGGCTTCCGTGCCGGCGGCGATGCTGTCCGAGATTCCCGCCAGCCGGGCATAGGTGGTCTCCACCGCGCCGCTGTTCATGCCGTTGAAGTGGAGGTAGCCGAGCCGGTCGCTGGCCGCCGGGCTGGCCGAGATCCGCCGGATCTGCACCACCATCGGCGCGGTGGCGTTGCCGGTGGTGCCCAGGTCGATGCCGCCATTCGGGTTCACGCCCGGATCGCCGCCCAGGCCGAGATTGCCGCCCGCCTGTCCGGCGGAGATGAAGTAGGCCGCCTGGTCCGCAGGATTGGCGAGGTTGATGCGCGCGCCCAGGCTGGCGGAGCGGCGGCGCACCGTCATCGTGCCGTCGGGCGCGATGTCCAGCCGCCGGGTCGGGCCGGCGCTCGCGCTCGGCACGGTGTGCAGCTCCAGGCTGCCGCCCGCGAGCTTCGCCACGCCGGAGGAGTCGCGGTTGCCGCTCATGCTCAGGCGCTGCATGGCGGCGTCGCTCGCGGCCTGGAAGGTCGCGCTCCGCAGGTCGCAGCCCAGCAGCGTCAGGTTCTGCGCCTCGCTGCCAAGATACACGACATTCGGGTTGCCCGTGCCGTACAGGTTGCCGCCGGTGGTGAGGTCGCAGGCCTCCAGCGTCAGCGCGCCGCGCTGCAGGTCGATGGTGCGCAGCGTGCCGCCGTTCACCACCGCGCCGACGATGTGGTGCTGCTCGGTGGAGGAGACCGGGTCCAGCAGCACCGTCCGGCCCTGAGAGGACAGGAAGCCACCGATCCACTTGGTGCGGAAGGCGCCGATCGTGCTGCTGCCATCGGGGGCGGTGCCGCCGCCGCCCGTGATGCGCAGCCCCACCGTCAGCGGATCGGCCACGTCCAGGTGATTGTCCACCGAGCAGTCGATGCACTGCGTCGCCTGCACGTTGTGGCCCAGGTTGAAACCTGTGTCGTAGCCATAGGCGAAGCAGTTGGTGAACTCGGCCACATCGGCGTATTCGAGATGGAAGGCCGTGCCGGTACGGCGGTTGTTCCAGATCCAGACCTTGCCGCCGCCGGTATAGCCGCTGGCATAGGCCGTGCCGTTGAGGTCGAAAGCATTCGCCGAGACGACGGTCACGGTGAAGCGCCCGTTCGCGGCGGCCAGGCCCAGGCACCCGGTCAGGTTCACCATGTCGCCCGTCACCAGCCCATGCGCCGTGGCGGTGGTGACGCGGATCGCGCCCGAGCCATTGCCCGCGACGGCCGACACGTCGCGGCTGTTCAGCGCCACGCCGTCGATGTTGCCCGTCAGGAAAGGCCAGAAATGCACGTTGTGCACGCGGGTGATGTCGTAGGAATGCCGCAGCCGCAGCCCGTTGCGGTTGTCGCCCGCGATGTCGTCGATTCGCAGCCGTGCGTTGTAGTCGCTGAGCACCGCGAGGTCGAAGCCCAGGATCAGCAGGTTCGACAGGCGCACGTCGGAGCCGTTGCCGTTGGTGCCGTCGCCGACCGTGACCGCGGTGCCGGCGAAGCCCGCCACGAGGTTGATGCCGGCGCGCATGTCGGCCGGCGCGGCGAGGCCGGTGCGCAGGATCGCCACGCCCTTCAGCCCGGCATTGCGGCGCAGCCGGATGGTCTGCGCCGGATCGAGCAGCAGGGCGTAGGGCACGCCGCCATAATCGCCTGCCGCCCGTTGCGCGCCCGTGGAGAGCGCGCCCGAGAGCACCACGTTCGGCCTGATGTCCAGCCCTGCGGCGGCGAGCCGGTAGCGCCGCGGCCCCAGCAGCACCGTGCCGCCGCCCTGTGCCGAAGCGGCGTCGATCGCCGCCTGGATCGCGGCGGCGTCGTCCGCCATGCCATCGCCCCTGGCGCCGTAGTCGCGGACATGCAGCGGCCGGTCCGCCTGCATGGCGCTGCGCCACTGCGCCACCGTGGCGCGCCGCGTTTCCGGCGTCGCGCCCTGCACCACGGGGCTGAGGTCGCTGTCGGAGAAGATGGCGGCGGCGGGAAGCTGGCTGATCTTCGCGTCGGGCATGGGAAATCCTGTGCTGTGTGGGGAGGCGTCGCGGGGCTGTCTCTTGATCACATCTACGCACAGCTCCACCGTAAG
>NZ_BDLP01000179.1:0-8877 GCF_001950415.1 Roseomonas sp. TAS13 | reverse complement strand
GGTGGAGGCGGGGGTCCTGCTGTTCCTGGGCTCCGCCGCGGCGGGACAGCCGGGGCGGGTGGTGCCGGCCGGGCTGCTGGTGGTGCTGGGGCTGTTCCTGCTGCGCGGGCTCTATGTGCTGGCGCCGAACGAGAGCGCGGTGCTGCTGCTCTTCGGCAGCTATCGCGCCACGGACGAGGCGGCGGGGCTGCGCTTCACCAATCCGCTCTATACGCGCAGCAAGGTGTCGCGGCGTTTGCGGACGCATGAGATCGCGGCGCTGAAGGTGAATGACGGCGTGGGCAACCCGATCGAGATCGGAGCGGCAGTGGTGTGGTCCGTGTCGGATTCGGCGGCGGCGCTGCTGGAGATCGACGACTACGAGGCTTTCGTGCGGGTGCAGAGCGACGCGGCGCTGCGGCGGATCGCCGGGGCGCATGCCTATGACGCGGCGGAGGTGGCCATCGTCAGCGGCGTGGGCGGCACGGAGGCCGAGGCGGCAGTGGCGGCGCGGGCGCCGGCGACGCTGCTGGATGGCGGCGACGAGGTGGTGCAGGGGCTGGTGCGGGAGCTGCAGGAGCGGGTGGGGCGCGCCGGAATCCGCATCGCCGAGGCGCGGATCACGCATCTCGCCTATGCGCCCGAGATCGCCGGGGCGATGCTGCGGCGGCAGCAGGCCGAGGCGGTGCTGGCGGCGCGCCGCAAGATCGTCGCCGGGGCGGTGGACATGGTGGAGGACGCGCTGGCCGCGCTGGAGCGGAAGGGGCTGGCGCTGGATACCGAGCGGCGGGCGGCAATGGTGTCCAACCTGCTGCTGGTGCTGGTGGGGGACAAGGACCCGGTGCCGGTGATCAATGCGGGGACGCTGAACCACTGAGCAGGGCGTGCCGGGGGGGAGAAGGGGGCGCCTTCTTCCCCCGGCCAGCCGCGCGGTGGCGTTCAGCCCGTGACCGTGTCCGCGATGAGCTTCACGTTCAGCCCCACGATCAGCACGGTGATGGCCCAGCCGACCACGCGCTGCCAGCGGGGCGTGACGAGGTTGCCCATCAGCTTCCGGTCGGAGGCGAAGAGCATCAGCGGGATCATCGCGAAGGGGAGCTGCAGCGACAGCACCACCTGGCTGAGGATCAGCAGTTGTCCCGTGCCGCTTTCGCCGTAGAGCCAGGTGACGATCAGCGCCGGGACGATGGCGATGCCGCGGGTGACGAGGCGGCGCACCACCGGGGAAAGGCGGAAGTGGATGAAGCCTTCCATCACCACCTGCCCGGCCAGCGTGGCGGTGACGGTGGAGTTGAGGCCCGAGAGCAGCAGCGCCACGGCGAAGAGGATGGGGGCCGCGGCGCCGAGCAGAGGGGCGAGGAGGCTGTGCGCGTCCTGGAGTTCCGCGACGTCGTGGTGGCCGCTGGTGTGGAAGGCGGCGGCGGCGACGATCAGGATGGCGGAATTGACCAGCAGGGCGATGGTCAGCGCGGTGCAGCTGTCCCAGGTGGCGAAGCGCACGGCCTCCTTGCGGCTGGCATCGTCGGGGGCGACGGCGCGCGACTGCACGGCCGCGGTGTGCAGGTAGAGGTTATGCGGCATCACCGTGGCGCCGATGATGCCGATGGCGATGTAGAGCTGCGTCTGGTTGGTGACGATGGAGGCGGAGGGCAGGTAGCCGCGCAGCAGATCGCCCCAGTTCGGGTCGGAAAGCGCGACCTGGACGGCGAAGCAGGCGCAGATCAGCGCGAGGAAGCCGGCGACCATCGCCTCCAGCCAGCGCATGCCCTTGTGCTGCAGCCACAGGATCAGCAGCGCGTCGAGCGCGGTCAGCACGGTGCCGAGCAGCAGCGGGATGCCGAAGAGGAGCTGCAGGGCGACGGCGGTGCCGATCAGCTCCGCGAGGTCGGTGGCGCAGATGGCGAGCTCGGCGAGGAGCCAGAGCGGGACGGCGAAGGGACGCGGCAGGCGTTCGCGGCAGAGCTGGGCGAGGTCGCGGCCGGTGGCGATGCCGAGGCGGGCCGAGATGGCCTGGAGCAGCATCGCCATCAGGGAGGACAGCAGGGCGACGGAGAGCAGCGTGTAGCCGAAGGCGGAGCCGCCGGCGATCGCCGTGGCCCAGTTGCCCGGGTCCATGTAGCCGGTGGCGACGAGGTAGCCAGGGCCGGCGAAGGCGAGGAAGCGGCGGAAGGTGCTGCCGGTGCGGGGGACGCCGACGCTGCGGTGGACTTCGGGAAGGCTGCCGGGCCGGGTCTCGCCGGCGAAGGAGCTTGCGTCGTTCATCGGCACCGGCTCCGTCCGGGGGCCGGCCGATCCGCCCAATGGCGCAAATCCCTGTTCAGATGACGATCTCGCGAGAGGTTCGCGTGGCTGTGATGCTTCATGGGACATCATCCGTGCCCGCCTCGCCACAGGCAAGGGGGCAGCCGGAAGATGCTGGTTCCGCTGTTCGCCGGAGACTCGTCACGGTCCCGTCGGGACGGCGCCCTGGCGCGACGGGTGATCCATGTGCACGAGGCCGAGCAGCTCGCGCACCGTGCGGGTGAGTTCCTCGGCGCGGAACGGCTTGGCCAGTGTACGCTCGTCGGGGTTCATCTGGCGGCCGTTGAAGAGCCAGGGGCGGCCGCTGACATAGACCACGGGCAGGCCAGGGCTGCGGCTGCGGAGTTGCGCGGCGACGTCGAAGCCGTCCTGCGGGGTGCCGAGGTTGATGTCGGTGACGAGCACGCGGCAGATCTCGTCCTGCGTGACGACCGTGGCCTCGTCGGGGGAGGACGCCTCGCGGATGCACCAGCCTTCCATCTCCAGGATCGAGGAGAGAGTGGCCCGCACCAGATCGTCATCATCCACCACGAGTATGTCGCACATGCCTGCCTCCTTGCCCCCATCATTGCGTCCTGTTCACGGTTAAGCGCCGCAGCGCGGGAAAGGTTCAGTTCCGGGCCGTGGGGGAGGGGCGAGGCTGGGGCGCGGCCGGGACATGGGCGAAGGGGGGCGCAAGGGCTGAGCGGCGGGGATGGCCTTGACCCCCGGCGGCTGGCGCGTGATCCCTTATGGGGCCGGGAAACGCCGGCATGGCCGGGCCGGCCAATGCCCGGACGTCGCCTGGGGTGCCTCCCCGGGGGCGTCCCTTGGGCGCCGGAACGGCGGCCGGACGGAGTGTTCATGGACGAGATCGACCGCAAGCTCCTCGCGATCCTGCAACAGGATGCCACGCTTTCCATCGCCCAGATGGCGGACAAGGTGGGGCTTTCCGCCACGCCCTGCTGGAAGCGGGTGCAGAAGCTGGAGGCCGCCGGGGTGATCACCCGCCGGGTGGCGCTGGTGGCGCCGGAGAAGGTGGGGGTGGGGCTGAGCGTCTTCGTGGCGGTGGAGGCGGGGGACCATACGCCGGACTGGCTGGAACGCTTCGCCCAGGCGGTGGACGCCATGCCGGAGGTGATGGGGGCCTACCGGATGGCGGGGGAGGTGGACTACATGCTCCACGTCGCGGTGGCGGACATGGCGGAGTTCGACCTGTTCTACAAGCGGCTGATCGGGACGGTGCCGATGCGCAACGTGACCTCCCGCTTCGCCATGGAGCGGATCAAGCACACCACTGCCTTTCCCCTGAACCGGGCGGCCTTCCGCGACCGGGGCCAGCCCCAGGAGGGAGTGGAGGAATAACTCCCCCGGATCGGGCGGACGGGGGAATGGCATCCTCTGGCGGCGTTGAACTTCGATAAACCCGACTATTTATCGCGAATAACCCTCTGCCTATCCTCTGCTCCATGATCGAGATGTCGTGGAATCCGGGCCGAGAGGCCGCGTCCGGCGGGCGCATCGGGGACCTCAAGGGTCCGGTTCCGGTGCGGCGGGTCTGTTGCCGCTGCCGGGCCTGTACCGGCCCCGGTCTGCCGGGCTGAAGCCCGCGCCATCCCGCCCGGGCTGCCACCGGGTTCCACCGCCTCTTCCCCTTTTCGCGGACCGCGCGGCCCCAGGGCCGGTGGCCGGGACGGAGCCAGCATGTCCGACACCCAGGTGATCGGCGCCACAGGGCGCTCCTCTTCCTCTCTTTCCGACCGCAGCCTCGCCCGGGCGGCGCGGGCGCTGCTGCCCGGCCGGCTCCATCTCGGCAAGGCGCGGCGCTTCGTCTCGCCGCTGGTGATCGTGCTGCTCTGGCAGGCGGCCTCGATGGCTGGGCTGATCTCGCCGCGCACCCTGGCGGCGCCGAGCACGGTGATCGCCTCGGCCTGGGAGCTGACGCTTTCGGGCGAGCTGCCGCACCACCTGCTGGTCTCGCTGGGCCGGGTGGCGCTGGGGCTTTCCATCGGCGTGGCGGCGGGCACGGCCTTCGCGCTGATCGCCGGGCTGTCGAAGCTGGGCGAGGAGATCGTGGACGCGCCGCTGCAGATGCTCCGCACGCTGCCCTTCCTGGCGCTGGTGCCGCTGTTCATCCTGTGGTTCGGCATCGGCGAGACGCCGAAGATCGCGCTGGTGGCGCTGGGGACCAGCTTCCCGGTCTATCTGACGCTCTTCGCAGGCATCCGGGGTGTCGATCCCAAGCTGATGGAGGCGGGCAAGGTCTTCGGCCTCGACCGGCAGGGGATGATCCGGCACGTGATCCTGCCGGGGGCGCTGCCCTCGGGCATCGTGGGGCTGCGCTACGCGATCGGGACGGCCTGGCTGAGCCTGGTGATCGCCGAGCAGATCAACGCGACCTCGGGCATCGGCTACCTGATCAACGACGCGCGGGACTTCCTGCGCACCGACGTCATCGTCGTGGGCCTCGTCGTCTATGCGCTGCTGGGGCTGGGGGCGGACGCCCTGATGCGCCTCGTGGAGCGGCGGACGCTGGCCTGGCGGCCGAGCCTGATCAAGGCCTGAGCGGGGAGCGGGGACCATGGGCGAGCAGAACAACGCGCGCGCCGTCTCGGTGCGCGGCCTGACCCGGCGCTTTGGCCAGAACACCGTGCTGCACGGGCTGGATATCGAGCTGGAGCCGGGGTCCTTCACCGCGCTGCTGGGGCGTTCGGGCTCGGGCAAGACGACGCTGCTGCGGACGCTGGCCGGGCTGGACCCGGTGCCGGAGGACGCGGTGGTCCGGCTGCCGGAGAGCGTGGCGGCGGTGTTCCAGGAGCCGCGGCTGCTGCCCTGGAAGAAGGTCTGGCAGAACGTGACCCTCGGCCTGCCCGGCGGCGGGGCGCGCGAGCGGGCGGAGCGGGCGCTGGGCGAGGTGGGGCTGTCGCACCGGCTGAATGCCTGGCCGCTGACATTGTCGGGCGGCGAGGCGCAGCGCTCCGCCCTGGCGCGGGCGCTGGTGCGCGAGCCGAGGCTGCTGCTGCTGGACGAGCCCTTCGCGGCGTTGGACGCGCTGACTCGCATCCGGATGCATGCGCTGGTGCTGGAGCTCTGGCGCGCGCATGGGCCGACCACGCTGATCGTCACGCATGACGTGGACGAGGCGATCCTGCTGGCGGACCGGGTGCTGGTGCTGGATGCCGGGCGGATCGCGGCGGATATTCCCGTGGCGATGGAGCGGCCGCGGGCGCATGGCGATGCGGGCTTCGTGGCGCTGCGGCGGCGGCTGCTGGCGGAGCTGGGCGTCGAGGACAGCGCGAGGCAGGCGGCGTGAGCGGGGTGCTGACGCGGCGCGGGGCGCTGCGGGGTGCCGTGCTGGCGGCGCCGGCGCTGCTGCTGGCGGGGCGGGGAAGCGCGCGGGCGCAGGCGGGGGTGACGCTGCGGGCGGCGCAGTACAAGGCGGGCGACCAGATCCTGCTGAACCTGTCGGGGCAGGATCGCGACCGTTCCTATCAGGTGGCGTGGTCCGAGTTCGGCAGCGGCAACCTGATGGTCGAGGCGGTGAATGCCGGGGCCATCGACCTCGCCTATGGCAGCGAGATCCCGCCGGCCTTCGCCGCCGCCTCGGGCGCACGGATCAGGGTGATCGCGGTGATCCGCGGCGACGTGAACGAGCAGGTGGTGCTGGTGCCGAAGGGGTCCACGGTGCGGAGCATCGCCGACCTCGAGGGCAGGCGCGTCGGCTATGTCCGGGCAACGACCACGCATTACTACCTGAACCGGATGCTGGCCGAGGCAGGGCTGGGCTTCGGCGACATCCAGGCCGTGAATCTTTCCCCCAGCGACGGGCGTGCGGCCTTCCAGAACGGGGCGCTCGATGCCTGGGCGATCTATGGCTATTCCGTGCCGATGGCGCGCGAGGCCGGGGCGCAGGAACTGCGCAACGCGCGCGGGATCCTGTCGGGGAACTACCTGGTCTTCGCCAGCCCGGACGCGCTGGTGGAGCCGGGACGGCGGGCGGCGATCGCCGATCATCTGGCGCGGGTCTCGCGGGCCTTCCTGTGGATGGACAGCCATACGGCGGAGCTGGCGGCGGCGCAGTCGAGGCTGCTGAACGTGCCGGAGGCCACGATCCGCGCGCTGCTGGAGAATGTCAGCCAGAAGCGACGGCTGGTGGCGCCGGACGAGGCGGCCATCGCCTCGCACCAGGCGGTGGCGGACGACTTCGCCGCGCTGGGCCTGCTGCCGAAGGGCGTGAACGTAGCGTCGCTCTGGGACCGTGATTTCGGGCATGGGCTGGAGCTGGCGGCATGATGGACGGTTTGCTGGTGCGGCCCGACCCGCTGGGTGCGCTGGTGCGGGACTTCGCGTCGCGGGCCGCGGCGCATGACCGTGAAGGCAGCTTCCCGCACGCGAACTTCACGGCGCTGCACGAGGCCGGGATGCTGGGCCTGACGGCGCGGCAGGCCGATGGTGGCGAGGAGGCCGGGCTGGAGCGGGCCTGCGCGCTGGTGGGGCGGGTGGCGGAAGGCTGCCCGGCCACGGCGCTGGTGCTGGCGATGCAGCTGATCCAGATCCGCGGGCTCGTCACCGACCCGCATGTGCCGGAGCACATCAAGGCGCTGGTGGGGCGCGAGGCGGTGGAGCGCGGGGCGCTGGTGAACGCGCTGCGCGTGGAGCCGGAACTGGGCTCGCCGGCGCGTGGCGGGTTGCCGGGCACGGTGGCGCGGCGCACGGCGGAAGGATGGCGCGTCAGCGGGCGCAAGATCTACTCCACCGGGGCGCCGGGGCGCCGGGGCTGCGCTGGATGCTGGTCTGGCTGCGGACCGACGAGGAGCGGCCGCGCATCGGGTCCCTGCTGGTGCGGGCGGACACGCCGGGCGTACGGATCGAGGAGAGCTGGGACCAGGCGGGGCTGCGGGCCTCCGGGAGCCACGACGTGGTCTTCGAGGACGCGCTGGTGCCGCTGGAACATGCGGTGGACCTGCGGCTGCCGGAGGAGCGCGGCGGGCCCGGCGCGCAGCACGGCGCCTGGAACACGCTGATGATCGCGGCGCTTTATACGGGCGTGGCGCGGGCGGCGCGGGACTGGCTGGTCGGTTTCCTGAAGGGGCGCGTGCCGGCCAATCTGGGCCGGCCGCTGGCCACGCTGCCGCGCATGCAGGAGGCGGTGGGCCGGATCGAGGCGCTGCTGGCGACCAACGACCGGCTGGTGGACTCCGGCGCGCGCGACGCGGGGCTGGAGGCGGCCGAGGCCGGGCTGATCAAGACCGTGGCGGCGGAGAACGCCATCGCGGTGGTGCAGGAGGCGGTGGCGCTCTGCGGCAACCATGCGCTGGCGCGTTCCAACCCGCTGGAGCGGCATCTGCGCGACGTGCTCTGCGCGCGCATCCACACGCCGCAGCCCGACAGTGCCTACGGTGTCGCGGGGCGCCGGGCGCTCGGGGTGAATTGAGACGAGTGAAGGAGGAAAGCCGATGACGGTTCCGGGTTCCCATCTGAACGATGTCGAGTTCATCGGCATGGTGCAGCCGCGCGAGCAGTCGGAGATCCACCCGCCGCATGGCGAGGCGATCGACCTCGGCTATTTCCGCAAGTCCATGCGGGTGCATGACGAGGGCGGCTTCGACCGCGTGCTGATCGGCTGGTACAGCAACGGACCCGACGGGTTCCTGCTGGCCACCGACGCGGCCGCGCATACGAAGCGCGTGGGATTCCTGGTCGCGCACCGGCCGGGCTTCCTGGCGCCGAGCCTCGCGGCGCGGAGCTATGCGACGCTGGACCAGCTTTCGGGCGGCCGCGCCGCGATCCACGTGATCTCCGGCGGCGATGACGTGGACCAGGCGCGGGACGGCGACTGGCTCGGCAAGGACGACCGCTATGCGCGGACGGACGAGTATGTCGATATCCTGAAGGCGATCTGGACCGGCGCGAAGCCGGTGGACCACGAGGGCGCCTATTACCGCATCAAGGGCGCCTCGCCCGAGGTGCGGACGGTGCAGAAGCCGCGCATCCCGGTCTATTTCGGCGGTGCCTCCGAGGCGGCGCTGCGGGTCGCGGGCAGGCATGCGGATGTCTATGCGCTCTGGGGCGAGACGCAGGCGCAGGTGCGCGAGATCGTGGGGCGCGTGCGCGAGGAGGCGGCGAAGCACGGGCGCGAGCATGACGTGCGCTTCTCGCTGAGCTTCCGCCCGATCCTGGCGGAGACGGAGGAGGCGGCCTGGGCCAAGGCGGAGCGCATCCTGGGCCGGGTGCGCGAGGTGCGCGGGCAGGCGGCGCTGGGGCCGGCGAACAAGGCGCCGGCCAATGCGGGCTCGCAGCGCCTGCTGGCGGCGGCGGAGCGGGGCGACCGGCCGGAGGGGCGGCTCTATACCGCGATCGCGCGAGAGACCGGGGCGCGGGGGAACACCACGGCCCTGGTGGGCACGCCGCAGCAGGTGGCGGAGGCCTTCCTGGAATACTACGAGCTGGGCGTGACGACCTTTCTGATCCGCGGCTTCGATCCGCTGGAGGATGCGGCGGAGTACGGGCGCACGCTGCTGCCGATCACCAAGAGGCTGGTGGCGGAGCGGCGGGCGGCCGCCGTGCGGGTGGCGGCGGAATGAGGCTGAGCCGGCGAGGGTTGCTGCTGGCGGGGGC
>NZ_BDLP01000178.1:0-8900 GCF_001950415.1 Roseomonas sp. TAS13 | reverse complement strand
GGGCCTGGGAGGTCTGGCGTGGCACCGGGCGCGGGCTGGCGGCGTGGCAGGCCGTGCCCATCCCCGACCCGCCGCCGGAGCGGCCGGTGCTGCCGGTCCTGCTCGACCCGCCGCGCGAGGAGTTGCGGGAGGCCATCCGGCGGCGCTGGTCCACCATGCTGGATCTGGGCGCCATGGAGGAGGTGCGGGCGCTGCTGGCGCGCGGGCTCGACCCGGCCCTGCCGGCCATGCGCGCGCATGGCGTGCCGGAACTCGGCGGCGTGTTGCGCGGGGAGATGTCGATGGAGGAAGCGGGGCGCCGCGCCTGCCTGGCCATCGGCCAGTACACCAAGCGGCAGGCGACCTGGTTCCGCCACCACGATCTCGCGATGCCCGCTGGGCGGGGGGCTGACCCGAGCGTGCCGCATACGATCCGTGCTCGCTTCACCGGTTCAGCGCAATTTTCGGAAAGTCTTCAGACGCAAATAATATCGTTTGTTGATTCTGCCCGTTGACGCAGCACAGCATGCCCCCTAGATGGGCCGCTCCGCGCTGTTCCCTTGCGCGGAGCCAGTTCTAAGGAAACGGAACCTCGCCGATGTCCGCCACCCTTCCCGCCGCCTCCGACGCCGATGTGATGAACGGCGCCGAGATCGTCCTGCGCGCGCTGAAGGATCAGGGCGTCGAGGTCATCTTCGGCTATCCGGGGGGCGCCGTCCTTCCGATCTACGACGCGATCTTCCAGCAGAACGCGATCCGGCACGTGCTGGTGCGGCACGAGCAGGCCGCCGTGCATGCGGCGGAGGGCTATGCCCGTTCCACCGGCAAGGTGGGCTGCGTGCTGGTGACCTCCGGCCCCGGCGCCACCAACGCCGTGACCGGCCTGGTGGACGCGCTGCTGGATTCCATCCCGATTGTCTGCCTGACCGGGCAGGTGCCGACGCATCTGATCGGCAACGACGCCTTCCAGGAGGCCGACACCACCGGCATCACCCGCCCGGCGACCAAGCACAACTACCTGGTCAAGCGGATGGAGGACCTGGCGCCGACGGTGCACGACGCCTTCCACATCGCACGTTCCGGCCGTCCCGGCCCGGTGGTGATCGACCTCCCGAAGGACATCCTGATCGCCAAGGGCCGCTACACCCCGGCCCCGACCGCACCGCACCGCTCCTACCGCCCGCAGACCGAGCCCTCGGTGGAAAGCATCCGCGAGGCCGTGGCGCTGCTGAAGGGCGCCAGGCGGCCGATGGTCTATACCGGCGGCGGCATCATCAATGCCGGCCCTGAGGCCAGCGAGCTGCTGACGCGCTTCGTGCGCGAGACGGGCTTTCCCATCACCAACACGCTGATGGGGCTGGGCAGCTACCCGGCCAGCGACCCGCAGTTCCTGGGCATGCTGGGCATGCATGGGACCTTCGAGGCGAACCTTGCCATGCATGGCTGCGACGTGCTGCTGAACATCGGCGCCCGCTTCGACGACCGTGTGACCGGGCGGCTGAACGCCTTCTGCCCCGGCGCGAAGAAGATCCACGCCGATATCGACCCGTCCAACATCAACAAGAACGTGGCGGTGGACGTGCCCATCGTGGGCGATGCCGCCGCGGTGCTGCGCGCGCTGAGCGAGGCCTGGAAGGCTGATGAGCGCCCGCAGGACCGCGAGGCGCTGGCCGCCTGGTGGCGCCAGATCGACGCCTGGCGCGAGACGAGGTGCCTGCGCTACGAACAGGCGGGCTCGGTCATCAAGCCGCAGCACGCGGTGCGGCGTCTCTACGAGCTGACGCTGGAGACCGGACGCGACACCTTCATCACCACCGAGGTCGGACAGCACCAGATGTGGGCCGCGCAGTATTTCGGCTTCGAGAAGCCGAACCGCTGGATGACCTCGGGTGGGCTCGGCACCATGGGCTACGGCCTGCCGGCGGCCTCGGGCGTGCAGGTCGCGCATCCGGACGCGCTGGTGATCGACATCGCGGGCGAGGCCTCGATCCTGATGAACATCCAGGAGATGGGCACGCTGGCGCAGTACCGCCTGCCGGTGAAGGTCTTCATCCTGAACAACGAGTACATGGGCATGGTGCGGCAGTGGCAGGAGCTGCTCCATGGCGGCCGCTACTCGGAGAGCTATTCCGACGCCCTGCCGGATTTCGTGAAGCTGGCCGAGAGCTTCCACGCCAAGGGGCTGCGCGCCACGAAGGCCGATGAACTGGACGACGTGATCCGCGAGATGATCGCCCATCCCGGCCCGGTGATCGCCGACATCGCCGTGGACCCGAAGGAGAACGTCTTCCCGATGATCCCCTCCGGCGCCGCGCACAACGAGATGATCCTGGGCCCGGGCCAGCAGGGGGGCGTCGCCGGCGTCACCGACGAAGGCAAGGTCCTGGTCTGAGAGGCGCGCCGACATGTCCGACCTGAACAGGGCGCCCTTGCAGCGCACGGCCACCATCGCGGTGCTGGTGGAGAACGAGGCAGGCGTGCTCGCCCGCGTCATCGGCCTCTTCTCCGGCCGCGGCTACAACATCGAGAGCCTGACCGTGGCGCCGGTCGATGACGGCAAGCGCCTGTCGCGCATCACCGTCGTCACCTCCGGCACGGACATGGTGATCGAGCAGATCAAGGCGCAGCTCGACCGCCTCGTCCCCGTCCACCGCGTCGCCGACCTGACGCTGGAGGGGCCGCACCTGACGCGGGAGCTGGCGCTGATCAAGGTCGTCGGCCATGGCGAACACCGGATGGAGGCACTGCGCCTCGCCGATGCCTTCCGCGCCCGCGTGGTGGATGCGACCGTCGGCAGCTTCGTCTTCGAGATGACCGGCGCCGCCGAGAAAATCGACGCCTTCATCGAGCTGATGCGCCCTCTCGGTCTCGCCGAGGTGTCGCGCACCGGCGCGGTTGGCATCGCGCGCGGCACGCGGAGCCTCGCCACCTGAACCGGCGGCCGGGCAAGGCCCTGGCCCGCCCCGAATTTTTGTCCAACCCCTGAGGGAGTGCGCGGATATGCGCGTGTATTACGACCGTGACGCGGATGTGGGCCTGATCAAGAACCGCAAGGTCGCGGTGATCGGCTTCGGCAGCCAGGGCCATGCCCATGCCATGAACATGCGCGATTCCGGCGTGAAGGAGGTCGTGATCGGCCTGCGCCCGGGCGGCTCCGCCCAGAAGGCCGAGGCCGCCGGCTTCAAGGTCATGAGCCCCGCCGAGGCCGCCAAGTGGGCCGATCTGGTGATGGTGCTGACCCCCGACGAGGGCCAGGGCGACCTGTACCGCGACCACCTGCACGAGAACATGCGCGAGGGTGCGGCGCTGGCCTTCGCGCACGGGCTGAACATCCACTTCAACCTGATCGAGCCGCGCGCCGACATCGACGTGTTCATGATCGCGCCGAAGGGCCCCGGCCATACCGTGCGCGGCGAGTACCAGAAGGGCGGCGGCGTGCCCTGCCTCGTGGCCATGCACCAGAACCCCTCGGGCAACGCGCTGGAGATCGCGCTCTCCTATGCCTGTGCCGTCGGCGGCGGCCGCTCGGGCATCATCGAGACGACCTTCAAGGAGGAGTGCGAGACCGACCTGTTCGGCGAGCAGGCCGTGCTCTGCGGCGGCCTGGTCGAGCTGATCCGCGCCGGCTTCGAGACGCTGGTCGAGGCGGGCTATGCCCCCGAGATGGCCTATTTCGAGTGCCTGCACGAGGTGAAGCTGATCGTCGACCTCATCTATGAGGGCGGCATCGCCAACATGAACTACTCCATCTCCAACACCGCGGAGTATGGCGAGTACGTGACCGGCCCGCGCATCATCACGCCGGAGACCAAGGCGGAGATGAAGCGCGTCCTGACCGACATCCAGAGCGGCAAGTTCACCCGTGACTGGATGCTGGAGAACAAGGTCAACCAGGCCTCCTTCAAGGCCACCCGCCGCCGCAACAACGAGCACCAGATCGAGGCGGTGGGCGAGAAGCTGCGCGCCATGATGCCCTGGATCACCAAGGGCAAGCTGGTCGACAAGGCCAAGAACTGAGCCCGACGCAGAAAGGGCCCCGGGAGCGATCCCGGGGCCCTTTCCCTTTGCGGAGGCCGTCAGAGGGCGATGGTCAGCTCCCCCAGCCGGTCGGTGAGCTTCATGTTCTCTGAATAGTCCACCGGGCAGGTGATGACGGAGACTCCATCCTCCGCCAGCGCCTTCCGCAGCGTGGGCAGCAGCTCCGCCGCCGCGCCGATGCGGTAGCCCTTCGCGCCGAAGCTCTCCGCATATTTCACGAAATCCGGGTTGTTGAAGTCCACGTCCCGGTGGTGGCCGAGTTCCATGTCCATCTTCCACTTGATGAGGCCGTAGGAACCGTCTTCCCAGATCAGCACCTTCAGCGGGATCTTCTCCCGCAGCGCCGTCTCGATCTCCTGCGAGTTCATCATGAAGGAACCGTCGCCCATCGCCGCCAGGACCTTCCTGCCCGGCCTGGCCAGCGCCGCCGCCAGGGCGCCGGGCAGCGTCCAGGCCATGGTGGAGAGCCCGTTCGAGATCAGGCAGGTCAGTGGCTCGTAGGTGGGGTAGAGCCGGGCCATCCACATCTTGATGGCGCCCGTGTCGGCCAGGACGATGTCCTCGTCGTCCAGTGCCTTCCGCATGTCGCCGATCACCCGCTGCGGCTTCAGCGGGAAGCTGTCATCCGCCTCATGCGCGCTCAGCTCCCCGTCCCGCAGGGCGCGGATCTTCGGCGCGGGATGGCTGGCCGGCACCGCCCCGCCGCGGAAGGCCTCCGACAGGGCGGCGATGGCACGCGGGATGTCCGCCTCGATGCTGACCGCGACGGGATAGGCGGCATCCGTCTCCGCGGCGAAGCGGTGGACATGCAGGATGGTCTTGTCATGCTTCGGGTTGATCCGCACCGGCGCGAATTCCTGCAGTTCGTAGCCGATGGAGAGGATCAGGTCCGCTTCGTCGAAGGCGAAGTTCTCGTAGTCGTGCCGCATGAAGCCGATGACGCCGAGCGCGTTGGGATGCCGGTCGGAGATCACCCCCTTGGCCATGAAGGTCGTGGCCACGGGCATGTTGAGCTGTTCCGCCAGCCGCGTCAGCGCCGCCGAGGCACCGGCCCGTGCCACGCCATGGCCCGCCAGCATCACCGGGCGCTTCGCCGCGCGGATCAGCGCTGCGGCCTTCGCCACCTTGTCCTCGTCCGGCCCGGCGGCGTGGTAGGGGCGGGCGGTGAGCGGCTTCGCCTCCGCCGGCACCGTGGCCGCCTCCACATCCTCCGGGATGGCGATGTAGGTGGCGCCGGGCCGTTCCTGCTGCGCCAGGTCGAAGGCCTTGCGGACCATCTCCGGCACCGCATCAGGGGTCAGCAGCATGTCGGCCCATTTGGTGACCGGCCTGAACATGGAGACCAGATCCACGATCTGGTGCGACTCCTTGTAGATCCGGTTCAGCCCGACCTGGGCGGAGATGGCGACCAGCGGCGTGCTGTCCGTCTGCGCGTCCGCGACGCCCAGCAGCAGGTTGATCGCGCCGGGGCCGAGCGTCGCGGTGCAGACGCCCGCCTTGCCGGTGAGGCGGCCGTAGATGTCGGCCATGAAGGAGGCTGCCTGCTCGTGCCGCACGAGGATGAAGCGGATCTTCGATCCGGCCGTGGCATCGACCAGGCGGATGTTCTCCTCGCCTGGGATGCCGAACAGGTACTCGACTCCCTCGGCTTCGAGGCAGGAGATCGCCAGTTCGGCGACCGTGCGTGTTTCAGTGCTCATTGCGCCATGACTCCTTGTGGAAAAAGGGAAGGCGGCGGCGCGCTCAGCGCGTGAGCCAGATGAACGCGCCCATGGTCAGCACCGAGAGCAAGGTGCTGAAGAAGAGGGTGGAGGCCATTTCCTGTTCGGCCACCTGGTACTGCACGGCCAGGATCACGATGATCGACGCGGCCGGGATGGCCATGGTGACCACGGATTCGCGCAGCGTGTCCGGCGGCAGTCCGACCAGCATGGCATAGCCGAGCACGGCGGCGGGCATGACGATGTTGCGCAGCAGCACCAGCAGCCCGACCGGCGCGCTGAGGGAGACGCTGCGGGACCAGAGCACGATGCCCGAGGCGAAGAGCGCGACGCCGCCGGTGGAGCGGCCCAGGAGCTGAAGGGAATCCCGCAGCGAGGCGGGGAAGGGGAAGTCCAGCAGCACGATCACCAGGGCGAGCAGCGGCGCCCAGACCACGGGCTCGCGCAGCGCATGGGTGACGTGGCTCATGACCGAGGCCGGCTGGCCCTGGGTGGCGGCGTTGCGCGAGGCCGTGCTGGCCGAGAGCAGCATGAGGGTTGCGGGCACCTGGATCAGGTTCATCACCAGGCCGGCCACGGCGATGGGAATGGCGCTGACCGCCCCGAAGAGTTGCCCCAGCACCGGCACGCCAACAAACGGAACGGCGGGGCCGGCGATGGCCAGGGCGCGCAAAGCCGCCGTGCCGATCTCCTGTCGCAACAGGTAACGCATGACAAGGAAGGCGACGAGATAGCCGCCCGCCATGCCGAGGAGGATCGCGAGCGCGAGCGGCCCCTGGGCGAGGATCTGGTCGCGCGGCGTGCCGACCATGCCGGCGAAGAGGCTCAGTGGCAGGGCGTAGAGCATCACCATGCGGTTGAGGACGGAGGCCTGCTTCGCGTCGAAGTCATGGTGCCAGCCGGCGGCGAAGCCCAGCATCAGCGTGATGACGATGGGCAGCAGCGCGGCGACGATGGTGTCGAGCATGGTCGGAACTCCTGGTTCCGGGCCGGTCGGTGCCGGGCGTCAGGCGCCCCGCTCGGCTGGTCCTTGGAAGACGCGTGCAGGGAACGCCATTTCGGCCGCTCCTGACACCCCGGACCCATGCAAGCTCGCGCGACCTGTCTGTATGATGTCAGTGTACAGGCGGCAGGCGACATGCGCGCTCTTCCGCCGCCCGCCGTTCAGCCACGGCGCGGTTTCCGGAAGAGTGGAGCGTCCGTTGCCGTGCCGCGGCAACCTGTCCTAGCGGCACTCCAGGATGCGGAGGTCGTAGACCGGGTGTTCCAGCATGTTCACGGCCGGGGCATTCGCCAGCATCCAGCCCCGGAAGGCCGGTGGCGCATCCTTGGGGGCCAGCGTATCCCGCACCTCGATGAAGGCCGCCGCGTCCGGCACCTCGTCGGGCGGGTGGTAGTCGCAGGCGAGGACCGTGATGCTGAGCGTGCCGAACTTCGTCGGCCTGTTCACCGCCGCGTCCAGCACGGTGACCTGGGCGGTCACCTTGTCGAGCGCCTGGAGCTTCGCGGTCTTGCCGGGGATCCAGTTGGCGGATTCCTGCGCCCGCGCATCCCCCCGGCTGAAGGGCAGGGGGGCGGCTGGCAGCAGCATGCCGGCGAGAAGCAGCGTGGGAAGGAGGGCAACCCGCATCGGCGCGCTCATGCCCCCGGGCGGCGGGGCGAGGGCAGGGCATCCACCACCCCGTGCAGCAGCCGGCGCATTGCCACCTCGTCCACCCCCATCAGCACCGCATCCTCGAAGGCATCCCGGAGGACCTGGACGAGTTCCTCATGGTTCTCGCCCAGCACCTTCAGCTTGTCACGGCAGGACAGCGGCTGGCCGTCCTGGCCGGGCCAGAGCTCCGGCGGCTGCAGCCCCCCGCTCACGGGTGCCGGGCTCCTGACGGGGCGTTCCCGGCGGGGGCGGGGGCTTCCTCCTCGGGCTTGGCGGAATTCATCTGGGTCACCGAGAAGATGAACTTGCCCAGCAACGCCTCCAGGCTGACGGAGGACTGGGTGATGGTGATCTCCGACCCGTCCCGCAGGTCCTTGTCGCTGCCACCCGGGACCAGCGCGATGTACTTGCCCCCCAGCAGGCTTTCCGAGGTGATCTCGGCGGAGGTGTCGTCGGGCAGCTTCAGCCCTGGGTCCACCTGCATCGTCACCACCGCCAGAAAGGTCTGCGGATCGATGCGCTCCTGCGTCACGCTGCCCACCCGCACGCCGGCGATGCGGACATCGGAGCCGGGGGCGAGACCGTCGATCCGGTCGAAGCGCGCGTTCAGCGTCATTCCGGTACCGGTGGTGGAGCGGCCGGAATTCGTGGCGGCATAGGCGAGAAACACCACGGCGACGACCAGCACGATGGCGCCGGCCGCGAGCTCGGCGAGGCTGCGTCCCTTCAAATCACGATCCTTATCCGACGGGGCGGAACGAATGCCCGGAAATCCCGGAGGGCCATGGCCCGGCCATCCGGCACGCCATCACGCGCCGGGGGTCCAGGCCTCGTAGTCGCCCGCGGTCTTCGGACGCTCCCCGCCCCGGTAGTCATGGCCGGGCGGCCGATAGGCGAGCGCGGTGCCGGTCATGTTCGGCTGGTGGTCGAGCTGCCAGGGATAGCGGCGGTTCTCGTCCAGCAGCGGCGTGGCATGGTGCAGCCAGCCGTGCCATTCCGGCGGCACGTTGGTGGCTTCCGGCTTGCCCGCGTAGACCACCCAGCGGCGGGTGTGGTTGAAGCCGGGCACAACCTTGCGGCTCTCGAAATACAGGTTCCCGTGGCGGTCGGTGCCGACCTTCCGGCCCTTGAAGCCGGAGCACAGGCGCATGAGCATGGACATGGGCTTTGGGGCCTCCTGGCACCGCCATATGGCACGCGCGCGCCGCGCGTGAAAGGCCACGCTTTTCCTACCGTATCTGGTGGCGGTTGACTCCGGACGTCACCACATGTTGCTTCACCAGCGTGAATTTCCTTTCGGGGGCAGGACAGTCATGCAGAGGCTCGCAGGCACCGTGTGGTCCGACGTGACGCTGCGCCGCACCCGCGGCCAGGCGGATCCGGACGCACCGCCCCGTGCCGTGGCCCTGCCCGCGGCCTGGGAGGACGGCGCCGCTGACGCCCTGGCCGCCCTGATGCCTGGGGCCTGTCTCTTGATCACATCTACGCACAGCTCCACCGTAAGGCGA
>NZ_BDLP01000177.1:0-8955 GCF_001950415.1 Roseomonas sp. TAS13 | reverse complement strand
CCAGCCTGGCCCCTCCGCGGGCGGCGGGGAAGGGGCTTCCGGCCGGGGCGGGTTCCAGCCACGCACCGTTTCCGCGAGCCCGCCGCGCAGCCCGGCCGCCAGGCTGTTGCCGCCGGACGTGTTGCCCGCCCCGTTGCCGGCCCCGATCCCCAGGGCGCGGCGCAGCGCGACGATCACGGCGCCCCGCACCGCGTTCGGGTCGCGGAAGCGCAGCTCCGCCTTCATCGGATGCACGTTCACATCCACCGTCGCCGGGTCGATCTCCAGAAAGAGCGTGGCCATGGGATGCCGGCCGGATACCATCACGTCACGATAGGCCGCGCGCAGTGCCGCCTTCAGCACCGGGTCGCGCACCGGCCGGCGGTTGACCACCAGGTGCTGCTCCGCCGCCGTGGCGCGGGACAGGCTGGCGGGGCCGGTCAGCCCGTCCACCCGCAGGTCGTCCCAGGCGCCGCCGACCCGCAGCGCGGCGGCGGCGAATTCCTCGCCCATGATGGCCGCCACGCGGCCGAGGCGGTCGTCCGGCGCCACGTCCAGCACCACGCGGCCCTCGGCCTCGACCCGGAAGCCGGTTCCAGGCCAGGCCATGGCGAGGCGCCGCACAGCCTCGGCCGCATGCTCCGCCTCGGTGCGGGGCTGGCGCAGGAACTTGCGGCGGGCCGGAGTGGCGAAGAACAGGTCGCGGACCTCGACCCTTGTGCCGGGGGCGCCGGAGGCCGGGGTGACCTCGCCCTTGCGCCCGGCCTCCACCGCGATCGCATGGGCCGGGCCTTCCGCCGGACGGGAGGTGATGGAAAGCCGCGCCACGGCGCCGATCGAGGGCAGCGCCTCACCCCGGAAGCCCAGCGTGGCGATGCGGAAGAGCGTGTCCTCCTCGGGCAGCTTGGAGGTGGCGTGGCGCTCGACGCAGAGGGCCAGGTCCTCCGGCCCCATGCCGCAGCCATCATCCTCCACCAGCAGCCGGTCGATGCCGCCGCCCTCGATGGTCACGGCGATGCGGGTGGCGCCGGCATCCAGAGCGTTCTCGACCAGTTCCTTCACCGCCGCGGCCGGGCGCTCGACCACCTCGCCCGCGGCGATTCGGTCGGCGGTGACGGCGGGAAGAAGGCGGATGCTCATGCTTGGCTAGATGGGGCAGGGGGGCCGGGTCTGGCCAGACCCCCGCACCGCATTCCGGCCATCCCCGGCGGAGGGTGGGGCGGCCCCGGCGCGTGGGCCGGTCTCAGGCTTCGGTGTGACTTTCCCGATCCGGACGCTGCTCCAGCCTCTGCACCTCGGAGCGGCTCAGTTGCAGCACCACGGCCTCGCCACGGACCTCGGAAACCTCGGAGAGCGGGATGGGGCGGACAGGTCCCGCGCCCTGCCGCAGCAGGAGCCGTCCGGCATCCAGGTGATCGACGGAGCCGAGGGCCTCGCCCTGGCAATCGACCACCGCCATGCCTTCCTGGATCATCGTGGTATCGACCATGGATCGTCCTCCTCCGGCAAGGAAGGGACAACGCAGCGTGCCCCCGCCGGGCTGCATGATCCGGGGTTCAAGGCGGCCGGAACGGAAAAGGGGGCCCGTAGGCCCCCTTCCATCCGTGTGCGGCGCGAGGCGTTCAGCCGTCGCGCTCGACCATCATCTTCTTGATCTCGCCGATCGCCTGGGCCGGGTTCAGGCCCTTCGGGCAAGTGCGGGCGCAGTTCATGATGGTGTGGCAGCGATACAGGCGGAACGGGTCCTGCAACTGGTCCAGGCGGTCGCCGGTATGCTCGTCGCGGCTGTCCGCGATCCAGCGATAGGCCTGCAGCAGCACGGCCGGGCCGAGATAGCGGTCGCCGTTCCACCAGTAGGAGGGGCAGGCGGTGGAGCAGCAGAAGCACAGGATGCACTCCCACAGCCCGTCCAGCTTGGCGCGCTCGTCCTTGGACTGCAGGCGCTCGGCATCGGGTGGCGGCGGGGTGTCGGCCTTCAGCCAGGGCTCCACCGAGCGGTACTGCGCGTAGAGCTGGTTCAGGTCGGGCACCAGATCCTTCACCACCGGCATGTGCGGCAGCGGGTTGATCTTCACGTCGCCCTTCACGTCCTCGATCGGCTTGAGGCAGGCGAGGGTGTTCAGCCCGTCGATGTTCATCGCGCAGGACCCGCAGATGCCCTCGCGGCAGGAGCGCCGGAAGGTCAGCGTGGTGTCCACCTCGTTCTTGATCTTGATCAGCGCGTCCAGGACCATCGGCCCGCACTGCTCCAGATCGATCTCATAGGTGTCGTAGCGCGGGTTCTCGCCCGTGTCCGGGTCCCAGCGATAGATCTTGAAGGAACGGACGTCCTTGGCGCCCGGCTCGGCCTTGTGGGTCTGGCCGACCTTGACCTGGCTGTTCTTGGGAAGCTGGAAATTGGCCATGATGCTCTGTCCGTCCCTCAGTACACGCGCGGCTTGGGCGGGAAGACCTGGACCTCGTTCGTGAGGGTGCGCATCTTCACGTCGCGGTAGTCGAGCTTGACGATGCCGTTGCTGTCGCAGGTGGCGATGGTGTGCTTCAGCCAGTTCACGTCGTCACGCTCGGGATAGTCCTCATGCGCATGGGCACCGCGGCTCTCGTGCCGCGCCTCGGCGCTCACCATGGTGCACATGGCGTTGCCCATCAGGTTGTGCAGCTCCAGCGCCTCCATCAGGTCGCTGTTCCAGACCAGGGAGCGGTCGTGGATGCGGATGTCGGACAGGCCGTCATAGACCGTCTGCATCTTGTCCACGCCTTCCTTCAGGCTCTCGGAGGTGCGGAACACCGCCGCATGGCCCTGCATGGTGCGCTGCATGCGCTCGCGCAGCGCGGCGACGCTGGTGCCGCCCTTGGCGTTGCGCACGCCGTCCAGGCGGGACAGCGAGGCCTCGCCCGCATCCGGCGGCAGCGGCGCCTGGGTCGCGCCCGGCTTGACCGTCTCGGCGGCGCGGTGCGCGGCGGCGCGGCCGAAGACCACGAGGTCGAGCAGCGAGTTGGTGCCGAGGCGGTTGGCACCGTGCACAGAGACGCAGGCGGCCTCGCCCACCGCCATCAGGCCGGGGACCACGCGGTCCTGGTCCTCGGCGGTGGGGTTCAGCACCTCGCAATGGATGTTCGTGGGGATGCCGCCCATGTTGTAGTGCACGGTGGGCAGCATCGGGATCGGCTCCTTGGTCACGTCCACGCCGGCGAAGATCTTCGCCGTCTCGGAGATGCCCGGCAGGCGCTCGTGCAGCAGGTCGGCGCCCAGGTGCTCCAGGTGCAGGTGGATGTGGTCCTTCTTCGGGCCGACGCCGCGGCCCTCGCGGATCTCCATCGACATGGCGCGGGACACTACGTCGCGGGAGGCGAGATCCTTCGCCGTGGGCGCGTAGCGCTCCATGAAGCGCTCTCCCTCGGAATTGGTGAGGTAGCCGCCCTCGCCGCGCGCGCCCTCGGTCACGAGGCAGCCGGAGCCGTAGATGCCGGTCGGGTGGAACTGCACGAATTCCGGATCCTGCAGCGGCAGGCCGGCGCGCAGCACCATGCCGCCGCCGTCGCCGGTGCAGGTATGGGCGGAGGTGCAGGAGAACCAGGCGCGACCATAGCCGCCGGTGGCGAGCACCACGGTCTGGGCGCGGAAGCGGTGGATGGAGCCGTCCTCCAGGCACCAGGCCATGACGCCGCGGCAGACGCCTTCCTCCATGATGAGGTCGAGGGCGAAGTACTCGACGAAGAATTCGCAGTTGTGCTTCAGCGACTGCTGGTAGAGCGTGTGCAGGATGGCATGGCCGGTGCGGTCCGCCGCGGCGCAGGCGCGCATCGCGGGCGTCTTGCCGTAGTTCTGCATGTGGCCGCCGAAGGGCCGCTGGTAGATCTTGCCGTCCTCGGTGCGGGAGAACGGCACGCCGTAATGCTCCAGCTCGATGATCGAGGGCACGGCCTCGCGGCACATGTACTCGATGGCGTCCTGGTCGCCGAGCCAGTCCGACCCCTTCACGGTGTCGTACATGTGCCAGCGCCAGTCGTCCTCGCCCATGTTGCCCAGCGCGGCGCCGATGCCGCCCTGCGCCGCCACGGTGTGGGAGCGGGTGGGGAAGACCTTGGTGATACAGGCCGTCTTCAGGCCGGAGGCGCCCATGCCGAAGGTGGCGCGCAGCCCGGCGCCGCCGGCCCCCACCACCACGACGTCATAGGTATGGTCCACCACCCGGTAGGCCGCGCCGCCGATTCCCGGCTTGCTGATCGCGTTCATCTCAACCGCCTCGTCCGAAGCTCGTCCGCGCGGTCAGTGAGCTGGGCAGAAGGAGTGTTCCGCCCGTCCCGGCGCCGCCCGGCACCAAATTCCTGGGAAAGCCGGCCCCGGGGCCGGCCCTTGCAGTCTAAATTGGCCCTGCGCCGCGATTTCGCCAGCCAAAAAGGCCGGGGATGCCGCCGGGCGCAGGGCATCGGCCCGTTCAGACCGCGATCCGCAGCACCGCCAGCGCGGCGAAGAGGGCCAGGATCAGGCAGACCGCCTTCTGCAGCAGGTCCACCAGCTTGCGCCGGCTCTCGGGGCGGACATAGTCCTCGATCACCACCTGCAGCCCGGCCGCGGTGTGGTGGAAGCCGATGCCGATGTAGAGCAGCAGCAGCACGGCGTGGAAGGGATGCCCGATCCAGGCCAGCACCCGCTCGTAGGGCGCGCCGGCGAGGCCGGCGACGCCGAAGGTGAACCAGATGGTCAGCGGCAGCAGGGCCATGGAGGTGACCCGCTGCAGCCACCAGTGATGCGTGCCGCCCTTGGCGGAGCCCAGGCCGCGCACCCGGCCGAGCGGGGTCTGCAGGCGAAGTGCTTCGTGATGTTGGCTCATGCTCGTCGCGTCCCTTCGCTCAGCGGATCCAGGCCACCAGGGCGACGATCCAGGTGACCGCCGTCAGTGCCGCGGTGGCGATCAGCACCAGGCGGCCGGTGCGGTAGGTGGTGGGGATGTCGTAGCCGTGGCCGGAATCCCAGACGAGGTGGCGGATGCCATTCAGCGTGTGGTACCAGGCCACGGCGGTCAGCCCCATCAGCACGATCACGCCGACAAAGGAGCCGGCGAACCACTGCACCCAGGCGAAGGCCCGGGGGCCGGAGGCGGCGGCGGCCAGCCACCAGACCATGAAGAGCAGCCCCGCCACCCAGGCGCAGCCGGTGATGCGGTGGCTGATGGACATGGCGCTGGTGATCTGCAGCATGTCGTAGACCTGCAGATGGGGGGAAACCGGGCGGCGGACGGGCTTGCCATCGGAACGCCGGCCGTTGAACATCGCCTCGCGTGCGTCTTGTCCGCTCGCCATGCCGCTCCTCGTCCTCATGTCACCGAGTCCGGGCGGCCTGAACTGCCGGCGCGGCCGGGCCTCGTGTTGCAGTGATCCGTAACCGGGGCCTTTTAGGTTACGGCTTCGCACAACGTCAACGCGGCCCGGAATAACCTTCCTGAAGCGGGACAAAAAAGAAAGGGGAGGCCAAGCCTCCCCGCAAGTAAAATGCGAATGCTTCGCAATACAAATCACCAGCTGCGATAGTAGCCTCGCGGGGGGCCGTAGCCGCCGTAATAGGGCCGCTGCGGCGTGGTGACGGCGCCGCCCACCGCGCCGATCGCGCCGCCCAGCAGGGCGCCGGTGGCCGCATTGCCGCCGGTCAGCCCCGCCACGGCCGCGCCGCCGCCGGCGCCGAGAAGGCCGCCGCCCAGGGCGCGCTGGCCAGGGTTGTAGGGGTCGCTGCAGGCCGCGAGCCCCAGCAGAACCGCGGCGGCCATGCCGGTTCGCAGAACGCGACGCATCTGGTCATCCTCCTTCGCAGACTTCCGTACTGCCGGGGAGGCTGGTGTCCGCTCGCGGCGCCTTTGCGGCACCTGCCGGGCCTCAAAGAGAAGAATTGCGGCGGTTCCGCCCTTTTGGGCGGCCCTTCTTCCACCTCCTCTTCCCGCCCGGAGCGCATGCCTGGATTGTGCTGCGGTGCGGGATGGGCGGGTGCCCATCCCCTCCGACTCGGCCGGTTCAGGCGGCGCCGTGGCCGAGCAGGCCCTGGCGGTGCATCTCCTCGGCGATCTGCACGGCGTTCAGCGCCGCGCCCTTGCGCAGGTTGTCGGAGACGCACCAGAAGGCCAGGCCGTTCTCCACCGTCGGGTCCGGGCGGAGACGGGAGACATAGACCGCGTCCTCCCCGGCGCATTCGATCTGGGTGACGTAGCCGCCATCCTCCCGCTGGTCGTGGACGATGAGGCCCGGGGCCTCGCGCAGCGCCTCCCGCGCCTGCTCCACCGTGACCGGGCGCTCGAACTCCACATGCACCGCCTCCCCATGGCCGATGAAGACGGGCACGCGCACGGCGGTGGCGAAGACCTTGATGTCCGGGTCGAGGATCTTGCGGGTCTCGACCGCCATCTTCCACTCCTCCTTGGTGGCGCCGTCGTCCATGAACCGGTCGATATGCGGGATGCAGTTGAAGGCGATGGGCTTGGTGAACTGCTCCGGTGCCGCGGCATCGTTCACGAAGACGCCGCGGGTCTGGGCGAAGAGCTCATCCATCGCCTCCTTCCCCGCGCCGGAAACGGACTGGTAGGTCGAGACCACCACGCGGGTGATCCGCGCCAGGTCGTGCAGCGGCTTCAGCGCCACCACCATCTGGATGGTGGAGCAGTTGGGATTGGCGATGATGCGGCGCTTGCGGAAGCCCTTCAGCGCCTGCGGGTTCACCTCCGGCACCACCAGCGGCACGTCCGGCTCCATGCGGAACTGGCTGGTGTTGTCGATCACCACGCAGCCGGCCTCGGCGGCGCGGGGGGCGTGGATGGCGGAAACCGAGGCGCCCGGGCTGAACAGGGCGAGGTCGGTGCCGTGGAAGTCGTACTTGTCCAGGCTCTGGACCTTGAGGACCTTGTCCTCCCCGAAGGAGACCTCGGCCCCGGCGGAGCGGCCGGAGGCGAGCGCCACCACCTCGCCCACCGGGAACTGGCGCTCGGCCAGGGTCTTGAGCATCTCGCGGCCCACCGCCCCGGTGGCGCCGACGACGGCGACCTTGTAGCTCATCTCTGTTCCAGTCCCTCTGTGTTTCGCGCGATCGGCGGGAAAGGCGGCACTTAGGGCGCCGCTCCGGGCCGCCGCAACCCCGGGGAGTTGATCCCTCTCCGGGTGGCCACCGGGGCATGGTGGAAAAATCAATGACCTTCCGCCATCTTGGGATGGACATGTCCCTGACCCGACGTGCCGCGCTCGCCGCGGCGGCCAGCCTGCCCCTCGCCCCGCCCGCCCTGCGGGCCCAGCCCCCGGAAGGCGCCCCCGCCGGGGAGAAGCGCCTGTTCGATGCCGGGCTCTGGCGCCTGCCCAACGGGCTGCGCGTGGCCCATATCGAGAACCGCCGGGCGCCGGTGGTGGCGCATTACCTCTATTATGGCGTCGGCGCGGGGGACGACCCGGCCGGGCGTTCCGGCACCGCCCACTTCCTCGAGCACATGATGTTCAAGGGCAGCCCGAAGGTCGCCTCGGGCGAGTTCAACCAGCGCGTGGCGCGGGAGGGCGGGCAGGACAATGCCTATACGTCCCGCGACGTGACCGCCTATCACCAGACGGTCGAGGCCTCCCGCCTCCAGCTCATGGCGATGATGGAGGCCGACCGGATGCGCGAGGTGACGCTGCCGGAGGCGGAGGTCGAGCCGGAGCGCAACGTGATCCTGGAGGAGCGGCGGCAGCGCACCGACGCCAATCCGCGCGCCCGGTTCCAGGAGGCCTATGGCGCCGCGATGTGGGGGCCGCAGCACTGGCACGGGCGGCCGATCATCGGCTGGCAGGAGGATATCCGGGCGATCACGCGGCAGGACCTGCTGGATTTCCACAGCCACTGGTATGCGCCGGGAAACGGCGTGCTGGTGGTCTGCGGCGCGGTCGGTGAGGATGAGCTGCGCCGGGTGGTGGAGGCCGAGTATGGCGGTATCCCTGCCCGCGAGCTGGCGACCCAGGCGCCCGGCCGTGGCCGCGCCGCGCCGCCCGAGGCACCGCTGGAGGCACGGCTGGTGCGCAACGACGCCCAGGTGCGGGAGGCGCAGTACCTGCGTTCCTGGATCGCGCCGACCCTGACCTGGGGCGAGACCGGCCTGGCCGAGCCGCTGGAGGTGCTGGCGCATCTCTTCGGCGGCGGCGCGGGGTCGCGGCTGCACCGGGCACTGGTGGAGACGGGGATCGCCGTCTCGGCCGGGTGCTACTACGACTCCGACGATCTCGGCGCCGGCACGCTGATGCTCTATGCCACGCCCCGGCGCGACGTCGCCCCGGCGAAGCTGGAGGCGGCGATGGAGGCCGAGGTGGCCAGGCTGCTGGACCAGGGCGTGACCGAGATGGAGGTCGCCCGCTCCAGGCGGCAGGTGACGGCGGGCGCGCTGCTGGCGCTGGACGGGCTGGGCGCCGCGCCGCGCATGTTCGGCCATGTGCTGTCCGTCGGGCTGGGGCCGGAGGTGGTGGAGTTCTGGCCCACCCGCATCCGCGCCGTGACCGAGGCCCAGGTGGCCGCCGCCGCCCGTTCCGTCTTCACCCATCCCTCCATCACGGGCTGGCTGCTGCCCGAGGGCGTGAGCGCATCGTGACCTCCTCTTCCCTGACCCCGCCGCCCTCGCACCCGCAGGCCGGCTTCTCCCTGCCGATCCGCGAGGTCACGGCGCCGGGCGGGCTTTCCGCCTGGCTGGCCGAGGATCATTCCGTGCCGGTGGTCTCGCTGGCCTGGAGCTGGTCGGGCGGCGCCTCGCTCGATCCCGAGGGGCAGGAGGGCGCCGCCGCCCTGGCCGCCGCCCTGCTGACCGAGGGGGCGGGCGACCTGCCCGCCGCGCAGTTCCAGGATGCGCTGCGCGATGCGGCGATCGGGCTGTCCTTTCACGGCGACCGCGACGGCTTCGAGGGTGGCTTCCGCGCGCTGGGCGACGCGCTGCCGGAAGCGGTGCGGCTGGCGCGGCTGGCCATGCTCTCGCCGCGCTTCGATGC
>NZ_BDLP01000176.1:0-8967 GCF_001950415.1 Roseomonas sp. TAS13 | reverse complement strand
CACGACCAGCATCCCAGCACTGGCTCCCGATCATCCCGGAAACCACTGTGAACCCCGCCGTCAGTGGGGTCCCGTTTGGACGCCGATCACCCCTCCAACAGGGTTCCTATTCCATGCCGATCCACAAACCGGCATTGCTGCCGTCACCCTCTCCCCCTGTTCCCGCACTGCTCAGGCTGAGCCAAATGAAGGTTGCAGGGGATGCTGTCGCTCGGTTCCCATCTGGCGCCCGAGCGCATGGCAGTGAGCATCACCGAGCATCCGAGTGCGGCTGTGGTGATCAACGCCGCCGACCTCAGGCTCAACTTCCGCCGGGGAGCGAGCGTATGAAGATCCGCAGCGCCCATGTCCGTTCCGCCGGAGCAACACCTTGACCAACAGCTCCGGCAGCACCGGGCCTCGGCCCATGTCGCCCGCCGACCTACCGCCGATGTCCGGCGAGGGGCGGCATGTCCTGGTCGTCGAGGATGACGAGGAGCTGCGCAAGCTCCTGCTCTCCCTGCTCCGCAGAAGCGGCTTCCGCGCCAGCGGCGCCCGGGATGGGACCGAGATGCGCCGCCTCCTCGGCTCCGCGCAGGTCGACCTCGTCCTGCTCGATGTCATGCTGCCTGGCCGGTCAGGCTTCGAACTGTGCCGGGAGCTGCGGGCCGAAGGGCGCGCCCCGGTCATCCTCCTCACGGCCCTCGGGGAGGCATCGGACCGTGTCGTGGGCCTGGAACTCGGGGCGGACGACTTCGTCGTGAAGCCCGCCGATCCGGGCGAGCTGATCGCCCGCATTCGTGCCGTCCTCCGGCGCGTGAGCGGACCCGAGGGAGCGGCGGACGGCAAGGAGCGCGAGGTGGCGCGCTTCGCCGGTTGGGCCCTGGACACCCGGCGGCGCGAGCTGCTGCGGCCGGACGGCGTCGCCGTCGAGCTGACCAGCGGCGAATACGATCTTCTCCTCGCTTTCGTCGAGCGGCCGCAGCGCATCCTGACGCGCGACCAGTTGCTGGATCTCGCGCGCAACCGCCCTTACGGCGGGCTGGACCGGTCGATGGATGTCCAGGTCAGCCGGTTGCGCGCGAAGCTCGGCTCGCGGCCGCACGAGGACGGCGAACCGGGTGTGATCAAGACCGTGCGGGGCGTCGGCTATATGCTGTCGGCCCCTGTGGCGTGGTCAGGGTGATCCGTCTCGTACCCCAATCCCTCGCCGCCCGCACCCTGGCGGCGCTTACGATCGGCTTCGCGATCCTGTTCGCCGCCATGGTCGGCGTCCACGACATCCTGCTGCGGCAGGCGGTGGAACGCGGGACCGAGGAGTTGCTGGCCCAGCGGTTGTCGGCCCTGATGGATGCCGTGGCGGCGGCCCCCGAGGCCGAGCGGGACCGGGTGGCCCACGCTCTATCACGGCCGGACCTGACGGTGCACTGGTACCGGGATCCGGCGCCCACGCCCGAACATCCCTCGGCAGAGGAGTGGCCGACGGTCGCGGCCCGGACCAAAGCCCTGAGCAGGCTTGCGAGCGAGGTGCGCGTGCGGCCTGGCCGCTACAACGCCGCGTCGGGCCGCATTGTTGACATTGGCGCCACGGCCCGCCTCACGGATGGCTCGTGGCTGGACGTCGAGCTCGCCTCCTTCAACGTGCTGTCCGCCGACCAGAGCGTGATTCATGCCTATGCTGCCGCGATCGGCCTCGCGCTTCTCCTGGCTGTAGGGTATGCGGCCCGCTCCGTCTCGGCGCCGGTTGCGGCCCTGGCGAAAACCGTGACCCGAATCGACCTCGAGCAGGAACTCCCGGCCATCCCTGCCTCGGGGCCGCGCGAGGTGCGGCAACTGGCCGAGGCGCTGAACGGCATGGCGGTCCGCACCCGTGACGCCTTCCGCCAGAGGACCCTGGCGCTGGGCGCGCTCTCGCATGATCTGATGTCACCCATCGCCCGCCTCAAGCTGCGGGCCGAGGACCTCCCTGACGAGGCTAAGGCGCCGATCCGCCGGGATCTGGCGGAGATGGAGACGATGGTCTCCGACGTCCTCGCCTACTTGCGGGGAGGACATGATGGTGAGGCCATCCAGCCGCTGGCAGTCACTGCGCTCGTCCGCACCGTGGCGGACGAGTTCATCGACGCCGGAACGCCCGTCGAGGAAGGGCGAATGGACGAAGAGGCAGTTGTCCTCGGCCGCCGGGTGGCCATCAAGCGCGCCGTGACGAACCTTGTCGCGAACGCCATTCGGCACGGGCGGGATCCGTGGGTCGGGGTCGAGGCTCTTCACGACGCGGTGCTGGTGCGCGTCGGCGACCACGGACCTGGCATCCCGCCGGAGGATCTGCCGCGGGTCACGGAACCCTTCTTCCGGGGCGACCGGGCACGAACCGCGGGCGGGGGCAGCGGTCTCGGCCTGTCAACCGCGCGGGCCATCGCCGAAGGCCATGGCGGCGGTCTGGAGATCGACAGCGCACCGGGCCGGGGCACCGTGGTCACCCTTCGTTTTCCGCGGAGGGTTCAGGCTGCCGGTGCGGCGGGACGCGGAAACAAAACGATGTAATTCGCCAGCGGCCGGATCCTCGTCCCGGGCGTTAGCGGACGGGCAGACCGGAGGCGCGCCGAGGAGCGCGTTCCGGCGCACCCGGCGCCGCGGGATGTCCAACGGCTGGCTGACGATCAGCTCGGAACCGCGAGGCGATAGACATGGCCCGCGTGGAGCTCGAGCATGGGCGCGATCCGGAGATGCGGCGCACCGCGCAGGAGATCATCCAGAAGCAGCAGCAGGGGATCACCGAGCTAAGGGCCTGACCGTCCCATCATCCGATTCGATAGCGCCGTCCGGCTGGAGCCGGTGACTACGTTCCACTTGACCTTCCCACCGCGGGAAGCCGTACCTCTTCTCACCTTCAGAAGGAGGGCGACGCGATGATGCGCTTCACGATCGAGAACATGAACTGTGGCGGCTGCGCCAAGGGGGTGACTGCGACCGTCAAGGCCGCCGATCCGTCGGCGGAGATCGAGGTTCAGCTGGACAGGAAGGAGATCACCGTGAGCGGCGGTCGCACCGACAGCGACGCGCTGCGGGGTGCCCTACAGGCGGCCGGATGGAAGGCGGAGACTGCTCCCGCCTGAGGCAGGCCGCCGTCGGCACCATGCGGCAGCGGCAACAATTTGGTGTGCAATTGTCGCTGCCGTCAGCCGGGCATCCGCCTATTCATCCTGGGAGGCTTCCGCCGCGCTGCTCGGTTGCGACGAGCCTGAGCACAGGAGTTCCCATGTCTTCACGCTACGCATTCATCCGGCGCGGTGTGTTCGCTGCCGCCTTCGCTGCGCTTCTGGCTCCCGGAGCCGCCTCCGCACATGCGATGCTGCATTCCTCCGATCCCACCGACGGCGCGACGCTGAGCGCTTCGCCGCGCGCGCTCAACCTGATGTTCACCGAAGACTGCCGCGTCACGGCATTGCGCCTGCTCGACGAGGGCGGCCGCGAGCACCAGTTGCGCCGTGAGGGCGGACGTGCGGCATCGAGCCGGGCGACCGCGACGGTTGCTACGCCGCTTCCGCCGGGTGCCTACCGCCTCGAGTGGCGCGCCATGGGCGATGACGGCCACGTCATGAGTGGGGCGGTACGCTTCGCCGTGAACGCCTCCCGGTGATCCTGGAGCTGCTCCGGCCGGAGCCGGATCTGCTCCGTGGACTCTCCGCGGCGCTGCGCATCGTGTACTACGTGGCGTGCCTCGGGGCTGCAGGCTTGGCGGTCTTCGCCATCGGCTTCGGGCGACTCCAAGAGCCGCAGGACGCCGCCGCATGCCGCAGCATGACACTGGGAATGGTGGTGGTGGGGCTGGCCTCCAGCCTCGCTTGGCTGGCTACTCAAGTGGCCATCGCGTCGGATGGGGATCCGTTCGACGCCGAGGTCTGGGACATGATGCTGACGTCCCGCCCGGGCAACTCCGTCCTGATCGCGTGCGCAGGCTTGATCGCGGTGGCCGTGGCCACCTGGATCGGGCGCGCCGCCGTCGCGGTCGGCGCGGCGGGCACCCTGGCGGTGGCGGCGAGCTTCACGGCGGTCGGCCACACGACCCAGCACCAGCCCCGGCTGCTGCTGGCGGCCGCCCTCGTGGTGCACCTTCTGGCGGTAGCCTTTTGGGCAGGCAGCCTGTGGCCGCTCTTGCTGGCCTCCAGGCGCGGCGGCCGGGAGGCGGCCCAGCTGGTCGAGGGCTGGGCACGGGCCGCCACCTGGATCGTGGGCGGCCTTGTCCTGGCGGGGGCGGTGCTGGCTTGGCTCCTGGTCGGGCGCCTGGAACTCCTTGTGACCACGGCCTACGGCCGGGCTCTCCTGACGAAGGTGGCACTGGTCGGCGTCCTGCTGGGCTTCGCGGCTTGGCACCGGTTCCGGCTGACGCCTGCCCTCGCGATCAACCGCCCTGGATCCGGCAGGCGGCTCGCGGTCTCCATTGGTTGGGAGATCGTCGTGATGGTCCTGGTGTTCTGGGCCGTCGCGGAGATGACCTCCACCAGCCCGCAGGGTGAGGGCTGAACGCCCGCTGGTGCTGGCCCGCGGCCCGACCCTTCCTTGGTGCGAGCCGCGGGCATGTACCGACGGGCACCGCTCACCTGACGGTCACCGATCGGCCGCCGCCGTCAGGCCGGTGGCGACCCGGCGCGCAGCGGGAGCGCCGATTGCCGGAGCGGCGCCCACCTCGTCGCCACTGGGGGGACCACGCCTCTCCCGTGGCGACACCGACGTTTGTCAACACTGACGCTGGTGGCCGGGCTCCCATGTAGCCGCCGGTGCGCCCGGTAGCGCACATCTGAAGTTGAAGTCGGTTCCTGCGCGTCTGGAGCCCCTGCATGTCCGCGATGGAGGAAAGCCCCGAGGCCAATCTCGCAGCCCCCATGGCGACATAACGTTCCGGGCGCGTTTAGTAGTGACGTTCCGCGCGATTCGTAGTGATAATGCCCCGCAAGCCAATGAAATCACTGGCTGATTCCGGCCCGAATGAAGAAAGAGATACAGGGACCCTACTCACAACGCTCTCGGGGCCGCCGTGCGCCCTAGCTTGCGCCGGAACGCACCCGGAGCCGGATCAACTCTCCCCTTGCTCGTCAGGACGGGACCGAGCGTCTGCCCGCGAGCTCGCGGGCACGCTTTCACCGGCCCGCCTCCCTCTGGATCCGGCTTTGGCGCTCCTGGAGGCTGCGCTCGCGGTCCGGCCAGCTGCTCTTGATGAACGCGAGGACCGCGCGGATCTCGGTGTCCGAAAGCACGCCCTTGAAGCCCGGCATGTCGCTCTCATACCCACCGCCGACGACAGCGGACGTACCGTCCCGAATGATCCGGAACAGAACTGCGTCGGGATGGTGCCAGGTATGGCCCGAGGCATCGTGCGGGGGCGCAGGCAGCTTTCCGTCGGGTCCGCGTGAGCGCCAGTTCGGCTGGCCCTCCAGATTCACACCGTGGCACCGCGCGCACTGCTCGGCGTAGATCTGGCGGCCGAGGGTGACCTGCTCCCGATCGCCGGGGCTGATTGCGGCCGATGCCGGATCTGGCTGGCCACGCCCCGAGAGCAGCACCGCGCCACCTATTGCGGCCGCGAGCACGGTGACGAACGCGGCGAGCAACAGATGCCGCCGCCGTCGTCCTAGGTCTGGACGCCTCACCACTCACCTCCAAACGATGCACGATCCGGGACGACGTGCGCGGCAGCTCCCAGCAGGGCGGAAGCGATCAGCAGGTGTTCTGAGAACCTTGTCGGCGTCATAACCCCTCAGCTTTCGGCCGCCGCGACCTCACGCGGGCGGCCCATTGCCTTCGACGCGGACGCGGTCGAACCCGCTTTGACCTGGGGCTCGCTCGCATGGCACGACCGGCCCGACTTTCCGGCCATGCACAGTCCCAGGGCGCACATGACAATGCACGGCGCCACACTGACCAGGATTGGGGCAACGCCGGTCGCGGTGAGCCAAGTCCACTGCCAGGAAACGCCCGCCGCCACGGCAGCGAGTCCGAGCAGCACCAGGGCGCGCCGCCCCCGCAGAGCCGGGCGGAGGCGGCCACCGATGCCGCTGATGGGCGCACGCGCTTGGGTAAGGTCTGATTGGATCGTCATCTGCAGCCTCCTCAAATGGTCGCGTGGACACTGGTGCTGCCGTCCCAGGCGACGGCGTGGATGCAGAATGGCTCCCGCCTAGTCCCCGCCGTGCCGAGCGGCGTCCCCGCGGGAGTGGTGGCCCTCATCCGCGGCCGCTCGGCTGAGAGCCTGCGAATGGCTCCGGCGGGGACGTGTCCCTCGGCGTCGCAGCCTTCGGCAGCGGCGATATGGCAGCCATCCACTTCCTCACGGGTGCCCGCCGCGCGGCTCATCGTCGCCAGGGCGCCGGTCAGCCGAACGCCGACGGCGAAGCCGTTCCGCCGAAGGTGCGCCGCGTAGTCCTCGCAGTTGCACTGCGGGCTCTTTCGGAGCGTGACCTGCGTCGGGGTGTTTGCCTGCGCGCGCAGCCGGGCGCTGGCTGCCGCCGAAAGGGAGGCGCGGCGGAAGAGTGAGGTCGTCATCGGTTCTCCTTTTCTCGGTGTCCGGCTCGGCTCAGGCCACCCGCAGCACGCCCATCAGGCCGCTGACTTCGTGGTCCATGACATGGCAGTGCAGCATCCAGTCGCCCGGGTTGTCGGCGACGAAGGCGACCTCCACGGTCTGGCGCGGCTCGACGAGCACCGTGTCGCCCCATTCCGCCCCGGCCACCGCGGTGCCGTTCCGGGTCAGGACCCGGAAGCTGTGGCCGTGCATGTGCATCGGGTGCCACCACGCGGTCTCGTTCCGAAGCGACAGCACGCAGGTCCGGCCGCGTGCGAGGGTCAGCAGCGGCGGCATGCCCGTGTCGCCTCTGCCGGTCATGGACATGCCGTTGATGGCCCATGCCGCCCCGCGCATGCCCATCATCCCCATCATGCCCCTGCCGCCCATCATCCCGCCCTGGAGCGCGAGTTCGTGCCGCTCGGCCGTGGCGAGGTCCGGCTCGGGAAGCGGGTTCGGCGGCAGGCGGACCGGGGCGTCCAGTGGGTGGCCGCGAAGGGGCGCGGAGCCGTCATAGGCGAGCGCGACGAGCTCGTAGGCTGAGCGGCCGTAAAAGTCGTCGATCACGGCGTAGCGGCGCCTCGGCTCGCTAACCATGTCCAAGATGACGTCGGCGCGCATGGCGGGACCGAGCAGCAGCCGCCCACCCGCGGGTTCGTGCGGCTCGCAGGGCTGGCCGTCGAAGGCGATGACGACGGGCCGGTGCCCCTCGAACCGCAGCGCCATGATGCGCGCCGTGGCTGCGTTGATGATGCGCAGCCGCACGCGCTCCCCAGCGCGGACGTTGAGTGCGTCTGGCACCCCGCCGTTGACGGTGACCGTGTTGCCGAGGCGGCCACCCATCGCCGCCTCCATGCGGCCGCCGAAGCCCGGAGCGATCTGGGTGCCGCGCGTCAGCCGCCAGTCCTGGATGACCCAGAGCAGCTCGCGGTCCACCCGGGGCGGCTCCCGCTCCTCGACGATCAGCGCCCCGGCCAGCCCGCGTCCCTGCTGCACCAGGCCGTTATCGTGCGGGTGGTACCAGAAGGTCCCGGCGTCGGGCGGCGTGAACTCGTAGGCGAAGCTCCCGCCGGGCTTGATGGACGGTTGGGTTAGTCCCGGCACGCCGTCCATGGCGTTGGGCAGCCGGATGCCGTGCCAGTGCACGGTCGTGCCCTCGTCCAGGCGGTTTTCCACGGTGGCGCGGAACCTCGCCCCTTGGCGGACCCGGAGCACGGGTCCGGGGACCGAGCCGCTGTAGGACCAGACGGCTGTGGCCGGTTGGTCGTCCCCGGCGATCAATGCGCGGGCCGGTTCGGCGGTCAGCCGCAGGGAAGCGGGCACGCTGGTGGCGGATGCGGCATGTCCCCTGCCGGGAAGCGTGCCCGCCAGAGCGAGGGCGCCGCCTGCGGTCCAGAGTTGCCGCCGCGTCAGGTCCGGCGGGGTGGTGATTGGCATGTTTTCCGTCCTCGTCATGCCGCCGCGGCCCGCAGGAGGGCGGGTGCACGGCGCGGATCCGGCGAAGGCCGGACCCATGGATCTCCGTCCGCCGCCCGCGGTGGGCGGGCGACGGTTAGACGAGGGTGGTGGGTCTGGGTGGGAAAGGGTCGGGCGGGAGCGCCCGGCCCCGCTGGCCCGCAGGCGCCCCCACAGCGTACTCGAACGCGACGGCAACGGGCGCGCTGAGGACCGCCGGGGCCGGTAGGCCGACGAATGCACCCAAGCAGGCGAGGGCACTGCACGGCATCATCTTGGCGCCGCCATCGCCGCCGGGTGCCTTGGCCGCGCAGTCGCCACAGGACTGGCCGGGGCCTCCGGCCGTCGTGGTGCCGCCGGGCATGGGCATTGCCGACGCGGTCCCCGGCAGCGCCGTCGCCAGCACGAAGGCGAGGGCCGTCAGGACCAGCAGCAGGCGTCGGAGGACGGGCATGCCCATGGCCGGACGATATGCACCGTGGTGTTCGCCGTGCAAGGTCACGCCCATCCGAACTCCCTCACCGAACCGGCGCCAGGTCGGCCCCGCGGGCGCGCCGGAGCGCGTCCAGCACCGCCTCGCGGCTCAGGACCTCGGACAGGACGATGCCCCGTGGGGCACCCGGGCCGTAGACCGCGTTGAAGGGGATGCCGAACCGGTCGTTGTTGGCGAGGTAGTCGGAGATCCGGACGTCCGGGCGGGTCCAGTCGGCCCGCATGGCGACCACGCCCGGCTCGGCCAGGGCCGCGGCCACCTCGGGGCGCTCCAGGACCAGGGCGTCGTTGACCTTGCAGTTGGCGCACCAGTCGGCGGTCACGTCCACGAAGACCACCTTGCCCTCGGCGACGAACCGCCGGAGGGCGGCCTCGTCGAACGGCGCCCAGGCCGTCGCCGCGGCATTCGGCGGAGCCGCCCGAAGCACGGCGGGCGCGGTTCCGGCGCCGAGCAGAGCGAGCACGACCACCACCGCGGCAGC
>NZ_BDLP01000175.1:0-8981 GCF_001950415.1 Roseomonas sp. TAS13 | reverse complement strand
TCGCCTTACGGTGGAGCTGTGCGTAGATGTGATCAAGAGACAGCCGACCTCGGGACCTCGGTGAGGATCCAGGGCGCCAATCCGGGCGCCGACTGGATGGCCGCCTTCCGCGCCTGGCTGGACCGGAACGGCTACTACCCGCAGATGGCCGCCATGGCGGGGGAGGACGGCACCGCCACCGTGCGCTTCACCGTGCTGAAGAACGGGCGGGTGCAGGACCTGCGGCTGGTCAGCCGGTCCGGCTCCAAATGGCTCGACATGGGCGCGCAGGCCATGCTGCGGGACAAGACCCTGCCGCCCTTTCCGGAAGGGACCAGGGCCGACAGCACGGAGATCACCCTGACCATCGACTACATCCTGATCCGCCGCTGAACCCATGCCGGCCCGGCCTCCTGCCGGATGCCGGCGGGCGGCGGCTTTCCCTGGCCGCGCCTCCCTCTTCCCCCGGTTGCCCCCTCGGGACTAAACGGACGCCATGAATGCCGTCCCCGCTCCCCTCGCCCCCCGCATCGCCGAGATCGTCCGCGAGACGGGCGAGACCGCCATCACGCTCCGCCTCGACCTCGACGGCACGGGACAGGCGGAGATCGCGACGGGCATCGGCTTCTTGGACCACATGCTGACGGCGCTGGCCCGCCACGCCATGTTCGACCTCAGGGTCGAGGCGCGGGGCGACCTGCATGTGGACTTCCACCACACCACCGAGGATGTCGGCATCGTGCTGGGCCAGGCGCTGCGCCGCACGCTGGGCGAGAAGCGCGGGATTCGGCGCTACGGCCATGCCGTGGTGCCGATGGACGAGGCACTGGCCGAGGCGGCGATCGACCTTTCGGGCCGCCCCTTCCTGGTCTGGCAAGTGCCCTTCGAGCGCCCGAAGATCGGGGAGATGGACACGGAGCTGTTCGAGGAGTTCTTCCGCGCCCTTTCCTCCAACGGGCTCTTCGCCCTGCATGTGATGCTGCGGCACGGGCACAACGCGCACCATGTCGCCGAGGGCTGCTTCAAGGCCGTGGCCCGCGCGCTGCGCCAGGCGGTGGAGCCCGACCCCCGCGCGGCGGGGGCGATCCCCTCGACCAAGGGAATGCTGGAGGCGTGATGCGGGTCTTCACCATCCACACGCCGCCCCGCACCTCCGTTCCCGTCACGGGCATGGCGCCCCGCGCGGCGGAGCCCGTGCTGGTGCCGGAAGGCTTCTCCTTGGCCGCCTTTCTGTTCGGCCCGCTCTGGTTCCTGTTCAAGGGCCTCTGGTGGGGCCTGCTCGGCTGGATCGTGCTGGCCGTGGCCATCGCCTTCCTGCCCGGTGCCTCATCCTCCTGGGCCGGCCTCGCCCTGGCGCTGCTGACTGGCTTCCAGGCCCGCGACGTGCAGCGCTGGACGCTGGCGCGGCGCGGCCTGCCGGAATCCGGCGTGGTGGCCGGGGCGGACGAGGAGGTGGCGCTGCTGCGCCTGGGTGGACGATCCCCGGCCGGGAGGCCCGCATGAGGATCGCCGTCATCGACACCGGGGCGGGCAACCTCGCCTCCGTGCTGCGCGCCTTTCGCCGGGCGGCCGGGGAGGCCGGCCTCGCGGCGGCGATCGACGTCACCACCCGGCCGGAGGATGTCACGGCGGCGGACCGCGTCGTGCTGCCGGGCCAGGGTGCCTTCGCCGCCACCCGCCACGGCCTGGACGCGCTGCCGGGCATGGAGGAGGCGCTGCGCGAGGCAGTGGAGCGGCGGGGCCGCCCCTTCCTGGGCATCTGCGTCGGCATGCAGCTGATGGCCGAGCGCGGGCTGGAGCACGGCAGCCATCCCGGCCTGGGCTGGATCCGGGGCGAGATCGCGCCGATGGACCCGGTCGGGCCTGATGCCTCCCCGCTGCCCCTGCCGCAGATGGGCTGGAACGGGCTGGACCTCGCGGCCCCTTCGCACCCGCTTCTGGCCGGGGTGGCGCCCGGGGAGCACGCCTATTTCGTGCATTCCTACGCGCTCCGCGGTGGAGCGGCCGGGGAGCTGCTGGCCAGCGCCGGCTATGGCGGGCCGGTCTGCGCCATGGTGGGGCGCGACAACCTCGCCGGCACGCAGTTCCATGTGGAGAAGAGCGGCGGCCTCGGCCTGCGCATGCTCGGCAACTTCCTGCGCTGGTCTCCGTGAACGGTCCCCTGCCCAACCCCATGCACGAGCTTTCGGTGGAGCGGGTCGATTCGCTGGACGAGGCCGACCTCGCCGAGCTCTGCGAGGCGACCGACGCCGCCATCGCCGAGGGCGGCGGCTTCGGCTGGATCATGCCGCAGGGGCGCGAGATCCTGGAGCGCCATTTCCGCGGCGTGATGCTGGTGCCGGAGCGGGAGCTCTTCGTCGCCCGTCTGGATGGCCATCCGGTCGGCAGTGCCCAGCTCATGCGCCCGCCCCGCAACAACGAGGCCCAGGCCTGGGCCGCCCAGCTCAGCCACGCCTATATCGCCCCCTATGCCCGCGGCCACGGCCTCGCGCGGCTGCTGATGCGGCGGGTGGAGGAACGGGCGGCGGCGCTGGGCCACCGGGTGCTGAACCTCGACGTGCGTGCGACGCAGCATACCGCCATCGCGCTCTTCGAGGCCTGCGGCTATATCCGGTGGGGAACCCACCCCGCCTATGCCCGGGTCGAAGGCGCCACCGTGCCCGGCCACTACTACTACAAGCTGCTGGAGCCCGGGCGGGGCCGACGCGGAAAGGACCGGATGTGAGCCTGACCATCTACCCCGCCATCGACCTCAAGGGCGGCCGTGTCGTCCGCCTCCGCCGCGGCGAGATGGACCAGGCCACCGTCTACAGCGAGGACCCCGCCGCCCAGGCCGCCAGCTTCGCCGGCGCGGGCTTCCGCTGGCTGCATGTGGTGGACCTGGACGGCGCCTTCGCCGGCCGCCCGGCCAATGCGGCGGCGGTGCGCGACATCCTCGGCGCCACCTCGCTGCCCGTGCAGCTCGGTGGCGGGGTGCGCGACATGGCCACGCTGGAATCCTGGCTGGAGGCCGGGGTGGCGCGGGTGATCCTGGGCTCCGCCGCCGCCAAGGACCCGGATTTCGCCCGTTCCGCCTGCCGCGCCTATCCCGGCTGCGTCGCCATCGGCATCGACGCCAAGGGCGGCCACGTCGCCACCGAGGGCTGGGCGGAGGTCGGCGAGATGACGGCGCGCGAGCTGGCGCTGCGCTTCGAGGATGCCGGTGCGGCCGCCATCATCCACACGGATATCGACCGCGACGGCATGCTGGGCGGCGTGAACGTGGAGGCCACGGCGGCGCTGGGCGCGCGGCTCACCACCCCGGTCATCGCCAGCGGCGGCGTCGCGGGGGTGGAGGACATCACCGCCGTGCGCGAGGCCGGGACGATCGAGGGCGTCATCGTCGGCCGCGCCCTCTATGACGGCCGCCTGACCCCGGCCCAGGCGCTGGCCGCGGCAGGCTGAGCGCCGCGTGCCAGCCGGTGGCGGACGCCCCGCCCGCCCCGCCCTACGCGCTGGCGGCCTTCGACTTCGACGGCACGCTTGCCGACAGCTTCCCCTGGTTCGCCGGCGTGTTGAACGGGGTGGCGGACCGCTACGGCTTCCGCTGCACCCGGCCGGGCGAGGCGGAAGGGCTGCGCGGCCTGGAGGCGGGCGCCATCCTCGACCACCTCGGCGTCGCGCGCTGGAAGCTGCCCTTCATCGCGCGGCACATGCGGCGCCTGGCGGCCCGTGACGCCGACGCGCTGCCCGCCCCGCAGCGATCCGCTGCTGGCGCGTCAGTCGAGGATGCGGATCACCGCCTCGATCTCCACCGGCACGTCGGAGGGCAGCGAGCCCATGCCGACCGCCGAGCGGGCATGGCGCCCGCGCTCGCCCAGCACATCGACGAACAGGTTGGAACAGGCGTCGATCACCTTGGGCTGGTCGCCATAGCCCGGCGCGGCGTTCACCATGCCGAAGACCTTCAGCACCTCCACCTTCTCCAGGCTGCCCGCCGCCGCCCTGGCCACGGCCAGGATATGCAGCCCGCAGAGCAGGGCGGCCTTGCGCGCCGCCTCCAGGTCCAGGACGGTGCCGACCTGCCCGGTGATCAGCGAGCCGTCTGCCAGCCGCGGCACCTGGCCGGAGATATAGACCGTGTCCCCCGCCCGCCGGAACGGCACGTAGGAGAAGAGCGGCTTGCCCAGCACGGGCAGCTCGTGGCCGAGTTCGCGGAGCTTCGCTTCGGCGTCCATCGTTTCTCTCCCGGCCTCAGCGCGTCATGCCGCGGGCCGGGATCGGCCAGGAGCCGACCACCTCGCCATCGCGGGCGAAGACCACCTCGTCATGCAGGTTGGTCACCACGCAGGTGTGGTTGGGGATGATCCGCACGCGCTCGCCGAGCTCCGGCTTCTTCGCGCAGCGGCTGACATCCACCGTGCCGTGCTCCTCGTTCACGCGGGTGATCACCGCATCCGGGTAGTCGGGCATCAACCCGTAGCCCGGCCCGACCTCGGGCGCCACCATGTCGCTGGACAGGGTCTTGGAGCCGCAGTCGAGGATCGCGCGCCCCTCGGCCGGGCGGCTGATCACGGTGGCCCAGACCACCATGGCGCAGTCGTCCAGCGTCGCCGCGCCGGCGCCGACCATGGCGCGGTCGTTGTAGATGTAGGTGCCGACCCGCATCTCGTCGATCGGCGCGATCTCGTGCACCGCCCAGGCACCGGGCGAGCCGCCGCCGGAGAGCATCGGAATCTCCAGCCCCGCCGCCGCGAAGGCCGGCCGCGCCTCCTCCAGGAAGACCCTGGTCTGCGCCGAGGTCGGATAGGTCATCAGCCCGTCGAAGCGCAGCCCCGGCGTCGCCGCGATCTCCTTCGCCAGCGCCAGCGCCTCGCCCACCGTCTCGACGCCGGTGCGCTTGTTGCCGCTGTCGAATTCCACCACCACGCCGATCTCGGCGCCGCTCTCGCGCGCCGCCTGCGCCGCCGTGGCCAACGCCAGCGGGTTGTCCACCGCGACCCGCATCCGCACCCGCTTCGCCAGTGCCGCGAGCCGGTGCGCCTTGGCCTCGCCGATCAGCGGATAGGAGATGAAGATGTCGTCCAGCCCGGCATCGGCCATCACCTCGGCCTCGCCCAGCTTCTGGCAGGTGATGCCCTTCGCCCCCAGCTCCACCTGCCGCTGCGCCAGGCGCGGCAGCTTGTGCGTCTTGATGTGCGGGCGCAGCGCGATGCCATGCGCGTCGCAGTAGTCCTGCATCCGCTTCAGGTTGCGCTCCATCACGTCGAGATCCACCACCGGCACCGGGGTTTCCAGCTCTTCGACCCGCATCCGCCCATCCTTTCCGCAGCCCGCACCCGGAAGGGCCGGGAAGCGGCCGCCGGGATGCGTCCCCCGGGGATAGAGGGCCATCGCCCCGGCCTCAACCCCGCATCGCCCCGGAGGAAGCGCCTGCGGCAGGCATCCCGGCCCTGCCGCCTGTCGCGCGGATGCGATGGCTGGCATGGTGGACTCCGGTGCGCCGCCGGGCGAAGCCAGGCGCCGCGCCACCGGCCGCCCAGCGGCCACGCAACCACGGAGAAGGCCCGCATGGAGATCGTCACGGCCGATATCGGCGGCACCAATGCCCGCTTCGCCATCGCAGAGGTCGAGGGCGGCCGCGTCCTCTCCCTCGGCGAGCCGGTGGTGCTGAAGACCGCCGAGCATGCCAGCCTGCAGACCGCCTGGGAGGGTTTCGCCCGCCATCTCGGCCGCCCCACGCCGCCCGAGGCCGCCATCGCCGTCGCCTGCCCGGTGGACACGGAGGTGCTGAAGCTCACCAACAACCCCTGGGTGATCCGCCCGGCGCAGCTTCCCGCCCAGCTCGGGGTGGAGCACATCACCCTGATCAACGATTTCGGCGCGGTGGGCCATGCGGTGGCCGCGGTCGGGCCCGAACACCTCGCCCATCTCAGCGGCCCAGACGGGGGCCCGGACCAGCCCCTGCCGGAAAGCGGCACGATCAGCGTGATCGGCCCGGGCACCGGCCTCGGCGTCGCGCTGGTGCTGCGGCGCGACGGGCATGTCCATGTGATCGAATGCGAGGGCGGCCACATGGACTTCTCCCCGGTGGACCGGCTGGAGGACGGGATCCTGCAACGGCTGCGCGACCGCTTCCGCCGCGTCTCCTCGGAGCGTGTGGTCTCCGGCCCCGGCCTGCTCAACATCTACGAGGCCCTGGCCGCCATCGAGGGCCGCGCCCCCACCCATGGCACCGACACCGCCCTGTGGCAGGCCGCCACCTCCGGCGAGGACGCCCTGGCGGCGGCGGCGCTGGAGCGCTTCTGCCTCGCCTTCGGCACCTTCTGCGGTGATGTCGCCCTGGTGCACGGCGCCAAGGCGGTGGTGCTGGCCGGCGGCATCGTGCCCCGCATCGCCGACCGGCTCGCCGTCTCGGGCTTTGCCGACCGCTTCACCGCCAAGGGCCGCTTCGAGACCAACATGGCCGCGATCCCGGTGAAGCGCATCACTCACCCGCAGCCCGGCCTCTACGGCGCCGCCGCGGCCTTCGCCATGCACCACGCGCGGTAGGGGGTGCTTCCCCCGGCCCCGGGGGGCATCCCGCGGGGCCGCCCGCGCCAGGGCACGACAAGGCGATTAAAACACGACATCAAATAGTGTTTTCTCGCAAAACACTTTCCGTGCCGCATCCTCCGGGCTATCCCGTTGGCACCATGATTCGCGCCCGACAGAACCTCGCTCCGGCGCGCCGCGCCGCCGCCCTTGCCGCCCTTCTGGCCCTCGCCCTGCCCGCCGCGCCGCTGCGGGCTCAGAGCGTCACCATCGCCGGCGCCAGCCCTGTCGCCTCGGCCGATCCGCATATCTCCAACACCGCCTCGAACAGCGCGCTCGGCCTGCATGTCTTCGACCGGCTGGTGCTGCAGGATGCCGCGGGCAACCTGCGGCCCGGCCTGGCGACGCAATGGCGCGCCGTGTCGGACCGGGTCTGGGAATTCCGCCTGCGCCCCGGCGTGAAGTGGCATGACGGGCGCGACTTCACCGCCGACGACGTGGTCTTCACCTTCGATCGCCTGCCGAATGCCCAGGGCGGCTTCGTCAGCGCGGTCCGCCCCATCGCACGGGTGGAGGTGCCGGACCCGCTGACCCTGCGCGTGGAAATGAAGCAGCCCTGGCCGCTGCTGCCCAGCGACCTCGCCAATATCGCCATCATCGCCCGCCACGCCGCGCAGGATGCGAAGCCCGAGGACTTCAACAGCGGCAAGGCGGCGATCGGCACCGGCCCCTACCGCTACGCCTCCTTCACCGCCGGCGAACGGGCGGAGCTGGTGCGCAACGAGGACTACTGGGGCGGCCGGGAACCCTGGGCGCAGGTGCATTACCGCTTCATCGCCAATGACGGCTCGCGCGTCGCGGCACTCCTGGCCGGCGACGTGGACCTGATCGACCAGGTGCCGAGCAACGACCTCCCACGCCTGTCGCGCGACCCACGCCTTTCCGTCACCACGGTGCAGGGCACGCGGCTGATCTACCTGCAGACGGACTTTTCGCGCGAGGGCGACGTGCCCGGCGTCAGCGGCATCGACGGCCAGCCGCTCGGCCGCAACCCCTTCCTCGACCGGCGGGTGCGGCAGGCGCTGAACATCGCCATCGACCGCGAGGCGCTGGCCACGCGGATCATGGAGAACACCGCCACGCCGACCGGGCAGTGGCTGCCGCCCGGCACCTGGTCCTATGCGCCGGAAGTCCCGGTGCCGACGCACGACCCCGCCGCCGCGCGCCGCCTGCTGGCGGAGGCGGGCTTCCCGAAGGGGCTGCGCGTCACCCTGGCCACGCCGAACGACCGCTATCCCAACGACGCCAAGGTCGCCCAGGCCGTGGCGCAGATGTGGAGCCGCATCGGCGTCGCCACCACGATCGAGGCCCTGCCCTGGTCGGTCTATCTGGCACGCGGCACCAGGGCCGACCTGCCGGTCCGCCTCGGCGGCTGGGGCAGCAGCAGCAACGAGGCCTCCTCGCTCCTCCGCAACGTGGTGGCGACCTTCAGCCGCGAGGCCGGGCGCGGCCAGCCGAATTTCAGCCGCTACAGCAACCCGGCGCTGGACGGGCTGATCGACCAGGCCCTGGTCACGCTGGATGACGGGCGGCGCGAGGCTTTGCTGCGGCAGGCGACAAAGCTGGCCACCGAGGATGTCGGGCTGATGCCGCTCTTCCTGCTCAACAACAGCTGGGCCAGCCGGAAGGGCCTGCGCTACGAGCCGCGCCGCGACGAATACACCCTGGCCCAGGGGCTGCGGCCCACGCCCTGACGGGCAGTTCCGGCGGGCCCGTTTCCGGCAGGCCTCCGCAGGCCCGGGCCGGCGCGGCGCCCCGACTGGCGGCCGCATCCGGCGGCCCGGGATCACATGAGCAGGATGCACGGGTCCCAGCTTGACCCGGAACAACTTCCGGCGCATCGCGGCCTTGTCACAGTCGCTCCCTTCCCGCCCCGGAGGAACCGCCGCCCTGCTCGCCCTGCGTGTCATTCCCTGCCTCGACGTCAAGGACGGGCGTGTCGTGAAGGGGGTCAACTTCGTGTCGCTGCGCGATGCGGGGGACCCCGTGGAACAGGCCCGCCTCTACGATGCCGAGGGCGCCGACGAGATCACCTTTCTCGACATCGGCGCGACGCATGAGAACCGCGGCACCATGCTCGACGTCGTGTCGCGTACCGCGGAGAAGGTCTTCATCCCCCTCACCGTCGGCGGCGGCGTCCGCTCGGTGGAGGATGTGCGCGCCCTGCTCCTCGCCGGCGCCGACAAGGCCTCGATCAACTCCGCCGCCGTGGCCGATCCCGGCCTCGTGCGTCGCGCGGCCGAGGCCTTCGGCTCCCAGGCCATCGTGGTGGCGGTGGATGCGCGCAACGTCGTGCCCGGGAAGTGGGAGGTCTTCACCCATGGCGGCCGCCGCGGCACCGGCATCGACGCCATCGGCTGGTGCCGCCGCGTCGCGGAACTGGGGGCTGTCTCTTGATCACATCTACGCACAGCTCCACCGTAAGGCGA
>NZ_BDLP01000174.1:0-9079 GCF_001950415.1 Roseomonas sp. TAS13 | reverse complement strand
GCCGTTGGAGGGCAGGCTCTCGCCGGCCACCGTGCCGGCGGCGGCGTCCCAGGGCACGACGCCCAGCGCGCCCGAGCGGCGGACCTCACCCCGTGGATCGGCCACGCACTGCCCGGTGCCGTGGGCCCCCGTCACGGCCCGGCCGGCGCCGTCCCAGGGCACGATGCGGAACTCGTTGGAGTGCTTCGCCGGGCCGGTGTGGCGGGGATCCGCCACGGCGAAGCCGCCGGCGCCGACCGCGGCCTTGCCGATCACGACCTGGGAGGGCTGGTCGGACCGCTTGACGCCGTACTGGCCGAAGGCGGCCACCCCGTCGGCACGCCGGGGGTCGGCGACGCTGTAGGCGCCATTCGAGGGGCCGGACCGGCCCGCCACGGTGCCGGCCGGCTCCTCCCAGTGGTTGACGCCCAGCACACCGCCGCGCCACTCGCCGCAAGGGGCGAGGGCATAGTCGCGCAGCAGCCCGTCCTCGACCGCGAGCCGGCCCAGCGAGCGCCAGTCGGACCCGGCCTCGACGAAGGCGAGCCGGACCCAGGTCGCCCAGTGGAGCATCGGCACCCGGTGCATCGGCCCCGCCGCCGGATCGCCGGGCAGGGGCATGCGGGAGAGGACGTCACCGACGCCGTGCAGCGAGCGCTTCGGTGGCTCGTAGAGGAATGGCTTCACCTTGGCGGTGTGGCGGGCGACCAGCAGGAAGCGGCGGCGCGACTGCGCCAGCCCGCCCAGCTCCCCGCAGTCATGCGTCGTCTCGGCCACGGCGTAGCCGTAGGCCCGCAGCAGGCCGCCGATCTGGTCCAGCAGCGGCCGGCCGCGCGAGGCGATGCGGGGCACGTTCTCCAGCAGGATCAGCTCCACCGGATCGTCCCGGTAGGCCTCCAGCGCCAGCCAGATGCCGCGCAGCGTCAAGCGGTTCAGCGCCTGGTACTTCCGGGTCCGGCTCTTGGTCTCGCTGAGCAGGCCGGAGAAGCCCTTGCAGGGGGGCGAGGTGAACAGGACATGCGGGCGCTCGTGGCCGAAGGCCGCGCGCACGTCGTCCACGGTGGCCTCGCGCCAGCCGGCGGGCGGCTCCTGGCCGTGGAAGTCGCGGTACTGCTCGCGGTCGAACAGGTCCAGGCAGGTGCCGGGCACGCCGGCGAGGCGGCCGAAGTCGCGGATCGCGGCGGCGTCCACGTCGATGCCGCCGAGGCAGCGGAAGCTCGCGGTGAGGTTGCCGACCCGAGAGGTGGCCCGGTTGAACCCGCGCGCCCCGCCGCCGAGGCCGGCGAAGAGGTGGGCGTGCAGGATGGTGGCGTGGCCGCTCTCGGTGAGCATGGGCGTGGGTCTCCGGAAACGCGAACGGCAGGACCGGGAGGTCCTGCCGTTCGTGATGGCGATGGTCGATGGAAGAGGTGGCGCGTGTTCCGGCGCCGGGTCGTCAGGCGGCGGTCGCCGCGCTACCGGGAGGCCGCGATGTCGCCGGAGGCCGGAAAGAGCAGTTCCAGGGCGGCGCCGGCCTGTATCTGCGGCAGCGGCGAAAGGCCGGCGAGACGCGGGCGCAGGGAGATCAGGTGCAGGACCGGACAGGTGTGGACGGCAAGATCCTCGGCCGTCACCTCGTCGGTGGCGACCACGGTGCCGGACACCTCGGTGCCGTCCGGAATCACGCCCCGGTAGTCCCAGACCAGCGCCCGAGGTGCCGCCGGCGCCGTTTCCCGTCCCGGAACCACCTTCACCGGCGCCACGAAGACGTCGGTGCCCCGGCGGCCCGTCACCGCGGCCAGGCGCGTGTGCAGCATCGCGGTCGAGCACAGGCGCGCTTCGCGGAGGTCGTCGCCGGCGACCGCCAGGGCGGCGAGCAGCGCGGCGCGGGCATCGGCGTGGAGACCGATGGCGAGATCATGGACGCAGGCCCAGGGTTGGCCGCTTGCCGTCAGCAGCACCGGCCGTTCGTCACGATCGGAGCCCCCGGTCGACCAGGACCAGGCCTGTCCGTCGCAGACGACCTCGATGACGAGCGAGGGCCTGTCCGGGTGCCGGAAGCTCTGTCCGTTCAGGAGATCGCCGTCCAGGGCGGTCCAGCCCTGGGGCGAGAGGCCGAGATCCTCGGCCGCCGAGCGCAGCACGCGCTCGAGGAGGGTCGTCATGGGATCAACTCCGGATTGTCGCGGTTCGTCGCGGACGGGCTTTCGCCTTCTGGTCTTTCGCCCCCGACCCCTCCCCCGTGGGCGCGGTCCAGGCCGCCGGGGGCAAGGGCGAGCGGAGCGAGGGAGCGCAGCGACAGCCCCTTGCCGCCGGGGGGCGGGCGCGGCAGGGCTTCTTCGCCCGCCTCCACCCGCCTTCTCCCCTCACCCCTGTTCACCCGGGCCGGCGGCGGTGTCAGGCGATCCAGGTGGAGCGGCTGGGGCGCAAGATGTCTCTGATGGAGGGCATGGAGAGTTCCTTCGATCCGACGGGGCCAGCCGGGGGACTGGCCGACGCCGTCATTGTCGAAAGATGTGGCGCGAACGGGAAATGCATTCGCGCCGGCACGCCGTTCCTGCTTACTGTTGGTGCAGGGTGGCGAAATGCGCTCTCACGGCCGTGGACATCTCCTCGAGATCAAACAGCATTTCGTCGAGTTTCTCGCATGCGTCGTCGTAGTCGCGCGGGTTGGCCGAATAGAGTGCCTCCTCCAGCAAGGCCACTTGTTCCTCGCAGGCCTTCCAGAGCTTCTCGGTGCGTTGATCCATTTCCATGTCCGGTTCTCCTCAACCACCTCCGGACAGGGCGTGCCGTTTCCCGGGTGACAAGGGCGAACGGAGTGAGGGAGCGGAGCGACGGACCCTTGTGCCCAGGGAAACGCGCACGCCACCGCGCTCTCCTGGCCCTCTCGCTTCGTGGACCGGCCTACCCCTCCGGATAGAGCGATAATGCGGTTTACTCGTCATCCTCCAGGGCGGCATCGGCCTCCTCGGCCGGGTGGGCGCCATCGTCATAGGCGTCGCGCCACAGGCGGTCGGGCAGATCCATCAGCCCGACCATGATCCTCCTGGCGATGCGGGCATGGGCCACGCGCAGGAAGCCGTAGAAGCCCAGATGGCCGTCCGCATACTCGAACAGGCGGTCGTGATCGTCCCGCAGGCCGGGCGTGTGCAGGATCGGATTCTTACCGGCGAGCTGGAACGGTTCGCTGGCCGAGCCGCGCGCGGCGACGTCGATGAAGGCCATGGGGCTTGCCTCGTGGGTGACGTTGGCGGGGAGGGACCCGGCCGGATGGCCGGGTCCAGGAGGCTCAGGGCGCGTGCGCGACGGGGGCGCTGCCCTGGCCTGGGGGTGGCGGGGCGCCGTTCCCGTCCCCCTCCGTCTCGTCCTCACCCTCGTCCGGCTGCGACGGCTCCGCCTCCTCGTCCTCCTCCGGGATCTCCTCGCCCTCGATGCTCGCGTCCTCGGTGCCGCAGCCCCCTTTGCGGAAGGCGGCCAGCTCCGCGGCGCGCGTCCGGTCCGCGGCGGCCTTGCGGCGCTCCTCGTCGGTGAACCCGAAGCGTACCAGCGGGTGCAGGAAGATCCGGTTCTTCATCTGTTCCACGATCGCCGCGCGTGTGGCCTTGCCGGTTTGCCGGGGCAGGACATTGTTGGCGCTGGCGGTGCGTTCGATGGCCGCCTTGCTCAGGTTGGCAAGGAATTCCTCCGTCGCCGTGGTCGGCAGGTAGCTGTCGGCCTCCACGGCCAAGCCCGCGATGCGCCCGACCATCCCCGAGGACGAAAAGCCGACCCGGCAGGACAGCGCCTGACGGAGCATCCCACGGGCGGCGGCGCGCAGCGCGGCCGGATCGCTGGTGATGACGCCGCCCTCGGTGATGGAGGCGGCCAGTTCCGCGCGGTGCCCGGCGTAGAGGTCGTCGCCCCTCGCGCCGGAACGTACGCTGACGTTCCGCCCCGCCAGGGCCAGGACGAGCAGGCCGATCAGCGTGTCGTCGGGGATCTCAGCCTCGGCGAAGGCAGTGTGCAGCGCCTCGGTCCGCAGGTCGCCCACCATGGTCTCGCCCTTCTGCGTCAGATCGGGGCGGGCCGCCTTGGGCATCGTGGCGCCGGTCGTATCGTTGCGGGCGCCTGAGGAGCGGGGCTCGGTCCGCACGGGCATCCGGAAGATCGAGGTCTCGACCTCGCAGGAACGCCGGTCGACATAGTAGCCCACCGTGTCGTCCGGCCCGGGCTGGCGGTAGTAGAGCGACTGCGCGCCCTTCGGCAGCACCGGCCGCTCGTACTCGTCGAGCCCCAGCAGGACACCGCCCTCGGGGAGGTTGTTCTCCAGCCAGGCCTGTTGCGCCTGGATGAATGCGTCGGTCTGCGTGGTGTAGCGGGGATCGGTGTCGCCGGGTGCGAACAGGTCATCGTGCCAGACGATGCCGAAGGCCTCGGCCTCGGCCGGCCCGAACTTCGCCCGGGTGAACGGGATCCGGCGCCGGTCGAGGCCGTGGGCGATCATGTGCCAGCTGGCCCGCTCGTTCCGCTTGGGCCTGTTCGACTTCCAGACCGCCGCCTGCTCCTCCGCCGTGGCGAGGCCGATGGTGCGCAGCTGCTGCTCGTTCGGCATGTCGCCGCGGGCCATCTGGGTCAGCATGGCGGGCAGGATGTGGCTCATGTGCCGGAGCATCCGGACCCGCCGGACGGTGAGGTTCAGGGCGCTGGCGATGGCCTCCTCGGTCCAGTCCTCGCTGACCAGGGCCTCAATCTTGCGCCACTGGTCGACCGGGTTCATGCCCGCCCGCACCGTGTTCTCGGCCAGGGCCCGCACCTGGTCGGCGCCGGCCTCGTCACCGTCCTCGCGCACCAGGACGTGGATGCTCCGGAGGCCGGCCTTGATGGCGGCGTCGCGGCGGCGATGGCCGGCGATCAGCACGAGCTCGCCTTCGACCTCGCGAGCGGTCGGCGGCTGCAGGATGCCGACGGATTTGATGTTGGCCAGCAGCACAGCGTCGGCGTCAGGTCCAGCCGGGGTCAGGCGGGGATTGGCCGGGTTGTTGCGCAGCTTCTTGGGGTCGGTCTCGATCAGCTTCATGGGGGTCGGGCTCGCTCCGAGGGGTTCCTGTCCGCCCTATCCCTGGGCTGACCCCTCCCCGACGGCGCCCGGGCGGGCGCCGGCACCACGGCGGGCGAGCGGCCCTGCCCCGGCGCGGGACGCGGCCCGCGCAGCGGGGTGCGGCCAAGCGGGGCAGGGCTGCGCAGGCGGCCGTGGAGCGCAGCGGTGACGGGGCGCGGCCGGGTGCGACCGCTCTCTCTCCCGCCCCTTCTCGGCTTACCGATCGCCGCCATCCTCGTATGCCCTCCGCTCTGTCCTGGTTGGACGTCAAGCTGCGGCGGGCAGTTCTTCCTCCTTCCCTGTCTGAGCCAGGTCCTCTTCCAGCCGCTTCATCTCGGCCCGCTTGGCCTCCAGCTCGTCCGCGAACTCGAAGCCTGCTGCGAGCCGTGCCTCGTAGGCCGGCAGTTGCCGCTTGGCTTCAGCCAGACGGCGCCGGTGCTCGGCCAGTTCCGCCTCGAAGCGCCCGAGGTCGTATTCCAGGCGCGAGACCAGCCCCATGGCGGTGAGGTCGTCCTCGATCTGGATTTCCTGCTCCCCGCCGGTGCGCGCGAGCAGGAGGTGGACTTCCAGCTTGGCGCCTTGCTGGTAGCGACGTGCCTCCAGCTTCAGCGGGAAGCCGCCGATGGTCCCGAGGTCCCAATCGCCCTTGCGGCCCTCGAACTGCACGGTCCGGATGAACTTCAGCAGCGCGGCGCCAGCCGGCTTGCGCTCGGTGAAGGTCCTGTCCTCCACCTCCATGTGGAACGCCTCGCCCCGGGTGGACACCCGCCGCGCCAGGTCGGCCTCGGTGTCGGTGATCGCCTGGGTCGCCCGGCCGACCGCCGAGCGGGCCTCCGCGATGCGCCGCCGGACGGCGTGCTGGTCGTCGAAATGCGCGGCGTGCTGTCGTTCCAGCCGGGCAAGCTCGGCCTCCAGCCCGGCCTTCTGCATCAGCCGCGGGTCGCCCGACGCGATGGCCTTGGCCATGGCGAACTGGTTGGCCTGGCTGCCGAGGTCCTCCAGCCGGCGGATCGAGCGGTCCCCGCCCAGCGCCGCCGCGATGAAGCGCGCCTTGCGCTCGTTGTTCTGCCACATCTGGGCATCCATGGAGCCCAGGGTGGCGTAGGCGTAGAGACCGATCTCCTCGTTCTGGTTGCCCTGCCGCTCGATGCGGCCCTCGCGCTGCTCGATCTCGGACGGTAGCCAGGGCACGTCGAGGTGGTGCAGAGCGGCGAGCCGGCGCTGGGCGTTCACGCCGGTCCCCATGGTGGCCGAGGAGCCCAGCACGAAGTCCATCTGGCCGTTGTTCAGGGCGTTGAACAGCGACTGCTTGGCTTCCGCCTTCTTGTAGTCCTGCATGAAGGCAATGCGCTCGGCCGGCACGCCGAGGGCGATCAGGCGCTCGCGGATCCAGCGATAGGCCGAGAAGCCCCGCGTGGCGAGCGCCCCCTCGGTGCCCAGGTCCGAGAAGATCATCTGCGCGGCGCCCGGCACCGGGTGCGGCGTGCCGTCCGGCCTGCGGTAGCGCCGGTCCCGGGTCTCCTGCCAGATGCGGAAGGCGTTCCCGATCAGCAGGTTGAGCTTGTTCTGCGGCTCGTTGTCCTGCTCGGGCACCACGAAGCGCAGGTCGATCGCGGCGTGCCGGCCGTCGGTAATGACGGAGAGCAGGATGTCCTGGCCCTTCTCGGGCTTACCCTTTCGCGCCTCGATCGCCTTGATGCGCTCGGCCAGGTGGCGTTGGTAGGCCTTGAAGGCCGGGCTGGCGGGGGCGGTGACGATCTGGCGCTTGCCGCCCGTGATCGCGGGCAGCCGCAGGTACTGCCGCAGGTCGTCCTTCAGCACCACGTCCGCGACGGAGCGGAACATGGCGATCAGGTCGGCCACGTTGACGAACTCGGAGAAGCGCGTCACCGGCTTGTAGAGGCCGGAGGGCTGCAGTTCCAGCTCGGTGCGGGTATCGCCGAAATTGGACGCCCAGGCGTCGAACTCCTGGATGCCACGCTCCTCCAGCATCTCCGGCTGCATGAAGCGCTGCAGGGTGAACATCTCGCCCAGGGTGTTGGTGATGGGCGTGCCCGAGGCCAGCACCAGCGCCCGGCCAGGATTGACGGTCGCCACGAAGCGCGACTTCACGAACAGGTCCCAGGCCCGCTGCGAGCCGTCCGGGGCGATGCCCTTGAGGCCGCCCATGTTGGTGGCGAAGGACAGCTTGCGGAACTCCTGCGCCTCGTCGGCGATCAGCTGGTCCACGCCCATCTCGGCGATGGTCAGCATGTCGTCCTTGGTGCTGGACAGGCCTTCCAGCTTCTCCTGCATGCCCTCCTTCATGCGCTCGATGCGCTTGCGGGCGATGCGGTCCTCACCGTCGAGCCGGCTCAACAGGGCCGAGTAGGCGTCGAGCTGTGCCTGCACCAGGCCGCGCTCGAACTCCGCCGGCGAGGCGATGAACTTGAACGCCGAATGGGTGATGATGATGCAGTCCCAGTTGGCGGTCGCCGCCCGGGCCAGGAAGCGGCCGCGCTTGTCCTTGCTGAAGTTGGTCTCGTCGGCCACCAGGATGCGGGCGCCCGGATAGAGCTGCAGGAACTCCCGCGAGGCCTGCGCCAGGCAGTGGCCGGGCACCGTCAGCATCGCCTTGGAGATCAGGCCGAGGCGCTTCTGTTCCATGATCGCGGCGGCGATGGTGAAGGTCTTGCCGGCCCCCACGGCGTGGGCGATGTAGGTCTGGCCGGAGGCGATGATGCGCCAAACCACGCGCTTCTGGTGGGCGCGCAGCTGGATCGCCGTGGAGGCGCCGGGCAGTTGCAGGTGCTCGCCCGAGAAGTGCCGCGGCATCAGGCTGTTGAAGGCATCGTTGTAGACGCGCACCAGCCGCTCGGCGCGATCGCCGTCGGTCCAGACCCAACGCTCGAAGGCGCCCTTGATCCTGGCCAGCTTGTCCTTGGCGGCCTCGGTCTCCTTGGCGTTCAGCTGGCGGTGCTCGCCGTTCTCGTCGCGCCAGACGTCCCAGATCTGCGGGATGGCGGCGTTCAGGGCATCGTCCAGCAGCTCGCCGGCATGGCGGCGGTGCGTGCCCCATTCCGAGGTGGCGGACGCCTCGCCCGCGAAGCGGTGGACCTCGATGCTCCAGTGCGCCACCTCCACGGTGTGCCGCACCACGGTCCGGACCCCCATCACTTCCTCGATGAAGCTGGCGACGTCGCTGGCCGGAATCCACGGAGCACCGAGGCGGGCGGTGATGTCGGAGGGGCGCAGGTCCTCCGGCTGCACCCGCTCCAGCGCCACGACGTTGCGGGCATACCGTTCGTCCAGCACGGCGGCGGCCCGCGCGGCCGCGAGCTTGCGGCGGACATGGCCCGACAGGTACTCGTCGGCGGTCTGCCAGGCCTCGAAGCCCCCCGTGGTCAGGCCGGGATCGAGGAACACGGTCTCGCCGAGCTCGGCCAGCACCGTCGCCCGGTCGCGGCCGAGCAGCTCGGCGATGTGGTCGAGGTCCACGGTCCCGCGCTCGGCCAGCGTCACCGCCAAGGCATCGGCCGCCGAGACGATGACCGGCTCGGCCGGGGCGTGGATCACCCGGTCGGTGAAGATCGGGCCCCGGCTCGCCGTGCCCGTCTCCAGGTCGTATTCCTCGATGGAGGAGACAAGCCAGCTGTCCGGATCGTCGAGGAAGGGCTGCAGGTTGGGCCGCCGCACGCTCTCGCGCACCTCCCCCGTCGCCTCGTCGGTGGAGGTGGAGACGGTGGTCAGGTTGATCGGGCCGAAGGCGCGCACGAAGCTGCCGTAGGCGGCGCGCAGCCGCACCTGGGCGGCGCCGAACGGCTCGTCCGCCTCCTGGGCGCGGATCACCTCGCGCACGGCGTCACGGACCGGGATCAGGCCGCGGATGATGCGGGCGTGCTTGGCGAAGAGGCCGACGGTGCCCTTGCCGGACTTCACCGCCACCTCCTCGGCGCGACCGTCCACCACCTGCAGGAGCGTGCCGCCCTGGCCGAGCAGATAGGACCCCTCCTTGATCGTGGCGCCCTCGGCGGCGGTGCCGACCTGCACGGTGGGCTTCGC
>NZ_BDLP01000173.1:0-9132 GCF_001950415.1 Roseomonas sp. TAS13 | reverse complement strand
GGGACTGCGTGAGCAGGGCACCCTCCAGCACCGCGAGGCGGTCCGACAGGCCATTGGTGCCGATGATGGAGCGCACGGCGCGTGTCGCAGGCCGCAGGATATCTCGAATCAAGTCCATTCCCCCCGAGCCACCTGAAGGCTGGTTCCATCATCCTGCCGGTGGAACGGACCGCGGGGAATGACCTATTTCGTGCCGGGGCTGGCGGAAAGGCGCGCAAAAGGAAAGCGCCCCGGACGACTGGCCCAGGGCGCTTCGAAGCGGATGCCGAAGAGGGTGGCGGGGGAGGGGCCCGCCGGGCCGGGGCTCAGGCCCGGCCGTAATTGTCCTCGTAGCGGACGATGTCATCCTCGCCGAGATAGGAGCCCGACTGCACCTCGATCAGGGTCAGCGGGATCATGCCCGGGTTCTCCATGCGGTGGACGCAGCCCAGCGGCAGATAGACGCTCTCGTTCTCGCGGACGAGCAGGCGCTCGGAATCCCGCTCCACGATGGCGGTGCCGTTCACCACGACCCAGTGCTCGGCGCGGTGGTGGTGCTTCTGCAGGCTGAGCTTCTGGCCCGGGCGGACCTGGATCTTCTTCACCTGGAAGCGGTTGCCGAGGATCAGGCCCTCGTAGTGACCCCAGGGGCGATAGGCGCGGCGGTGCTCGGTCGCCTCCTTGATCCCGGCGGCCCTCAGCTTCTCCACCAGCTTCTTCACGTCCTGCGCCCTGTCGCGGGACATGGCGAGCACGGCGTCCTCGGTGACGACGATCACCGCGTCCTTGAGGCCGACCACGCCGGTCAGCATGCCCTCGGAACGGACGAGGCAGCCCTCGGCCTCCACCAGATGGACGGGACCGTGGGTGGCGTTGTCCTTCTCGTCCTTGGGCGAGACGGCCCAGAGGGCATCCCAGGAGCCGACATCGGACCAGCCTAGCGATGCGGGCACGACCACGGCATGCGGGGTCTTCTCCATCACCGCGTAGTCGATGGAGATGGAGGGCGCCTTGCAGAAGGCCTTGGCGTCGAGGCGCACGAAGTCGAGGTCGCGCTTGGCACCCTCCACCGAGGCGCGCACGGCCTCCATCAGCTCGGGCGCCAGGCGCTCCAGCTCCGCCAGCCAGGTCGCGGCGGAGGCCACGAACATGCCGGAATTCCAGAGATGGCGGCCGCCCTCCAGGAAGTGGCGGGCGGTGGCGGCGTCCGGCTTCTCGACGAAGCTCTTGATCTTGAAGAGCCCCTCTGCCCCTGGCAGCGGGTCGCCGGATTCGATGTAGCCGTAGCCGGTCTCGGGCGCCGTCGGCTTCATGCCAAAGGCCACGATGGAGCCCGCCTCGGCGGCCGCGGCGGCCAGCTTCACCGCTTCCAGCAGGGCGTCCTTGTCCTGGATCACGGCGTCGGCGGCCATGATCCAGAGGATGGCGCGCGGGTCCTGCTCGGCGGCGATCAGGGCAGCGGCGGCGATGGCGGGGGCGGAGTTACGGCCCTCCGGCTCCAGGACGATGCGCGCGCCCTCGATGCCGTCCTCGCGCAGCTGCTCGGCCACCAGGAAGCGGTGCGGTTCCGAGGCCACCAGGACGGGCGGCGCGAAGCCAGGGCCCTGGGCACGGCTCGCCGTGGCCTGGAGCATGGTCTTCTCGCCGACCAAGGGCCAGAACTGCTTCGGATAACCCTCGCGCGACAGGGGCCAGAGCCGGGTGCCGGTCCCTCCGCAGAGGACGACGGGAATGAGAGACGCAGCGGCAGCTGTCATCGATCGCGCGGGTCCTTACACTCGGTAGCCTCACGACCTAGCGGAGCGCTGCCTAAAAGGGAAGCGGGCCATAGGCCCGCTTCTAATTTAGAAACTTGTTACTTTTACAAGATCATTCCGCGATGGCCTCATCCTTCTTGCGACGCAGCGCGGGAAGCATCATCGAGCCGAGGACCAGGGCGCAGATCACCAGCAGGCAGGCGCTGATGGGGCGGTTGGCGAAGTCGATGAAGACATAGGCGTCGCCGCGCGAAAGCAGCATGGCGCGGCGCAGGTGCTCCTCCATCATCGGGCCGAGCACGAAACCGATCAGCAGCGGGGCGGCCGAGAGGTTCAGCTTGGTGAAGACATAGCCCAGGATGCCGAAGGCCAGCGTCTGGTAGACGTCGAAGACGCTGTTGTTGAGCGAGTACACACCGATCATGCAGAACATGAGGATGGCGGGGTACATGTACTTGTAGGGCACGCTGAGCAGCTTCACCCACATGCCGATCAGCGGCAGGTTGATGACCAGCAGCATCAGGTTGCCGATCCACATGGAGCAGATCAGGCCCCAGAACAGGTCGGGCTGGGCCTCGACCATGCGCGGGCCGGGCTGGATGCCCTGGATGATCAGGGCACCCACCATCAGCGCCATCACGGCATTGGCCGGGATGCCCAGCGTGAGCAAGGGGATGAAGGAGGTCTGGGCGGCGGCGTTGTTGGCGCTCTCGGGGCCGGCCACGCCCTCGATGGCGCCATTACCGAACTCGTGGCGGTACTTGGAGACCTTGCGCTCCAGCATGTAGGAGCCGAAGGCCGACAGCGCCGCGCCGCCGCCGGGCAGGATGCCCAGCACCGAGCCCAGCACCGTGCCGCGCAGCACCGAGGGGGTGGCGCGGCGGAACTCCTCCCTGGTCAGCCAGAGGCTGCCGATCTTGGTCTTGAGCACCTCGCGCGCCTCGGGGCGCTCCAGGTTCAGGATGATCTCGGAGATGCCGAACATGCCCATGGCGATGGAGGCGAAGCCCAGGCCATCGGAAAGCTCGGGGATGCCGAAGGTGAAGCGCTGCTGGCCGGTCTGCACGTCGGTGCCGACCAGGCCGAGGGCCACGCCCAGCACCACCATGGAGATGGACTTGAGCACCGAGCCCTGGGCCAGCACGGCCGAGATGATCAGGCCGAGCAGCATCAGCGAGAAGTAGTCCGCCGGGCCGAAGGAGAGCGCCACCTGGGTCAGCAGCGGGCCGGAGGCCGCCACCACCAGGGTCGCCACCGTGCCGGCGAAGAAGGAGCCCAGCGCGGCGATGGTCAGCGCCGCCCCCGCCCGCCCGTTGCGGGCCATCTTGTAGCCTTCGAGCGTGGTCACCACCGAGGAGACCTCGCCCGGCAGGTTCAGCAGGATGGCGGTGGTCGAGCCGCCATACTGCGCGCCGTAGTAGATGCCGGCGAGCATGATGATGGCGGTGGTGGCGGGCTGGCCGAAGGTGATGGGCAGCAGCAGGGAGATGGTGGCCACCGGGCCGATGCCCGGCAGCACGCCGATGGCGGTGCCGATCAGGGCGCCGAGCAGCGCGAAGAGCAGGTTGTCGAGGGAGAGCGCGACGCCGAAGCCGTGCGCGAGGTTCGCGAAGAGGTCCATGGTGCGTCCGCTCTCAGAAGGCCGTCGGCCAGACCGGCACCCGGATGTCGAGCTGCCAGATGAAGATGACCCAGGCCATCACGACCAGCGCCACGAGCATGCCCAGCACGCCCCGGGCCGTGTGGCTGCTGTCGGCGAAGACGCTGACGGTCAGGCTCAGCACCAAGGCCACCACCAGCCCGAGCGGCTCCAGCGCCAGGGCGAAGATCGCCATGCAGACGCTGACCAGCGCCAGCGGCCGCCAGCCCGGCGAGGCCGCCATGATGCCCAGCCCGACCACGAAGGCAAAGCCGACCTGGCGCCAGTTGCCCTCGCCCACTCCCATGCGCTCCAGCACCTGCCAGACCACCAGCCCCGCCGCGGTGCCGAGCAGCACCGTGGTCAGGTCCGTGTTCGTCCAGCGCTCCAGCGCGTCGGGGCCGCTGCGCAGGCTCACCAGCACAACCAGCGCCCCCAGGATCAGCAGCAGTACGAATACCAGCATGGGCATGTAGCCCGGCCCCATCCGCCGGGCATCGCCCAGCGTATGGTCCGTGTTAAGCCAGAGCCCGACCAGGGCCAGCAGTACCAGCAGCCCCCCCGAGATCAGGTCCTTCGTGTTGATCTTCACGCGTCTTGTCTCCGAATCGCGCTACGCGGCCGGTTCGGGCCGGGCATGGCCTCATCCTCAGCCACCCCGGATGGGGGAGAGGCAGTGTCCAGCAAAGGCATGGGGAGGGGGTGGCGGGCCGGCCGCGCCGGATATCCTGGCATCCGGCACCCGGCGCGCTGGCCGGTGGCGCCCTGGGCGAGCGGCATCCCATTATCCTCCCATGACTTTGAAGTTGACCAAGCGTAATGCGGGGAAACACACCGTCGCAAGGGATCGCCCTTGTGGGATGCCCCACCTTTTTTCATGCTGCCCTGCAGCAGGGGGCGGCTGCCCCTCCACTTTCCCATCCCGCGCGACCCTCCGGGCGATTTCCACCCGCCAGGGCACGCGTCCCGCGCCCTCCGGAGGCCCCCCGTGACGGAACCACGCCCCAATGACCCCACCGGCCGAATCGCCGGCATCGCCGAGGCCGCCGAGGCGCGGCTGATCGGCCTGCGCCGCGACATCCACGCGCATCCGGAGCTGGGCTTCGAGGAGGTGCGCACCGCCGGGATCGTGGCGGCGGAGCTGGCGCGGCTGGGCATCGCGCACCGGACCGGGGTGGGGCGGACCGGTGTGCTGGGGGTGATCGAGGGCGGTCGGCCGGGGCCAACCCTGGCGATCCGCGCCGACATGGACGCGCTGCCGATCCACGAGGAGACGGGACAGGGTTTCGCCAGCACCGTGCCGGGCAAGATGCATGCCTGCGGCCATGACATCCACACGGTGACGCTGCTCGGCGTGGCGGAGGTGCTGCGGGAGATCGCCCCGATGCTGGCGGGTCGCGTCGCGCTGGTCTTCCAGCCGGCGGAGGAGATCCTGGAGGGCGCCGCCGCCATGATCGCCGACGGGGCGGCGGAGGGCGTGGACATGGCGCTCGGCTTCCACAACGTGCCGGACAGGCCGGTCGGCAGCTTCGGCTATGTGAGGGGGACGGGACTGGCGGCCTCGGACCTGTTCGACCTCACCATCCGGGGGAAGTCGGGCCATGCGGCGCACCCTTACGCGGCGGTGGACCCGATCGTGGCGGCGGCGCAGTTCGTGTCGCAGGTGCAGACGGTGGTGAGCCGCGAGGTGCGGCCGCTGCACCCCGCCGTGGTGACGGTGGGCATGTTCCAGGGCGGCACGACCTACAACATCATCCCCGAGCGCGTGGCGCTGAAGGGCACGGTTCGGACGCTGCACCCGGAGGCGCGCGACACCGCCGAGGCCGCCATCCGCCGCCTGGTCGCCGGGCTGGAGCTGGGGATGCGCGTGACCTGCGAGCTGAACTATGCCCGCCGCGTGCCGCCGCTGGTGAATGACGACCGGGTGCTCGACCCCTCGGTGGCGGCGATCCGGGCGCAGCTCGGCGTCGAGCCGGAGGCGGGGGAGCCGAGCATGGGGTCGGAGGATTTCTCCGCCTTCTCGGAGCGGATGCCCGCCTTCCAGATGCTGATCGGCTCCGGCGCGCCGGGGCGGGACGACCGGCTGCACAACGCCTTCTACCAGCCCGACGAGCGCTGCATCGCGCTGGGCGTGCAGGCGCTGTCCCGCGCGGCACTCGAATTGCTGTCCTGAGCGTGACGGGTCCGATAGGGGACGAGATCGGCATGAAAGTCTGCGTTTTCGGCGCCGGGGCGATCGGCGGCCATCTGGCGATGCGCCTGGCGAAAGGCGGGGCGGAAGTGTCCGTGGTCGCGCGGGGCACGCAGCTCGCCGCCATCCGTGCACGCGGCCTGACGGTGCGGGCCTATGACGGCGAGCACCACGCACGCCTCGCCGCGTCGGAGGACCCGGCGGAGTTCGGGCCGCAGGACGTGGTGGTCGTCACCACCAAGTCGCCCGCCCTGCCACAGGTGGCCCGGGCGATCAGGCCTCTGCTGGGGCCGGAGACCGCCGTCGTCTTCGCGCTGAACGGCATTCCCTGGTGGTATCTCGACGGGGCCGGCGGGGTGCTGAAGGGGCAGCACATGCCGGAGCTCGATCCGGGCGGGGTGCTGCACGGCGCCATCGGCATCGGGCGCACGATCGGCGGGGTGGTCTATTCCTCCTGCACCGTGGTCGAGCCCGGCGTGATCTCGGTGGAGGGCAAGGGCAGCCGCCTGATCCTGGGCGAGCCGGACGGGCGGGTGACGCCGCGCATCGAGGCGCTGGCCGGGCTGCTCCAGGCCGGCGGGCTCACCGAGGTGCCGGTGACCACGGAGATCCGCAAGGAGGTCTGGGCCAAGCTGATGGGCAACATCTCCTATGGGCCGCTCTGCATCCTGACGCGGCGGAACCTGCGCGAGACCTATGCCGACCCCGCGGTTGCCGCGGCCGCGGAGCGGATGATCCGCGAGGCGCAGACCATCGCCGCCGCGCTCGGCATCACGCTCGACACCGATCCGGTACAGCAACTCGCCGGTGTCGGGCGCAGCGCGCACAAGCCGTCGATCCTGCAGGACCTGGAGCTCGGCCGGCAGATGGAGGTGGAGTCGATCCTGCTGGCGCCGCTGCGCATCGCCCGCATGGCCGGGGTGGCAACGCCGACCCTCGACCTCGTCGTGGCGCTGGCAAGGAGTGTCGCCGAGGGCGCCGGCCTCTACACGCCAGCGGGATAGGGCGGTGCGGCGGGCAGGCTGGTCTGGCCCAGCACCCAGCCTTCCCAGTGCCGCACCCAGGGATCGTCCGGCACGAAATCCGGCCGGATGCCGTCCAGCACCCCGATGAGGCCGAGCAGGCCGAGCAGGCTGTCGAAGCGGTCCTCCCCGGCGGCATCGGCGCCGAAGCCATCCGCCATGGCCTCCGCCAGAGGCGCGTCCGGCCGGACGCCCAGCCGGGCCATGGCCTCCCGCAGTTCCGGCAGCACCCGGAGGCGCACGGTGCGGTCGCGCTTGCTGCCGGACAGGCGCAGGCCGAGATGGCGCAGGCATTCGGCCGGATAGACCTCGGCCAGCACGGCCCGGCCCGGCGCCAGCAGGCCGTGCAGCCCGCCCTCGAAGGGCCAGAGGCGGTAGGGGGCGCCGGCGGAAAGGGCCGGGACCAGCCAGTCCCTCCAGGCGGAGATCGCCGCCTTGCCGGTCTGGTTCGCCCCCAGCGTCCAGAAGAGCGGCGCCCCAGCGGGGCGTTCCGCGGTGGCGAGGTCGCAGAGCCGGCACAGGCCCGACGCATCCGCCATGCCCAGCGCCAGGGCATGTTCCAGCCGGGTCATGCCGCGCATCCCGCGCGCCGGGTAGAAGGGACTGCCGGCCGAGACCTCGGCCACCGTCTCCGCGACGCGCCAGAAGCCGGGCTGCCGCGCGAGGCCGCGCAGGAAGGCGGGGAAGTCCGGTTCGGGGCGCGCCCGGGCATAGGCGCGCGGCAGGCCGAGCGGCAGGTCGAGCCCCAGCGCCACGGTGGGCCCCTCCGCCAGCAGGGCGGCGGCCCAGGCAGCGGGCTCGCCGACCGGGCGCGGGGCGGTGGCAAGCCAGCCACCCGGTCCCGTGCGCCGGGCGCCGGTGAACCAGCGCTTGCCCGGGTTCACCGACCAATCGGCATGGGCCGCGATCATCGCCCGCACCTTGCCGGGGCCGGTGCCGGGCTTCAGCCGATCGGCTTGTTGGCCTTTTCCATCAGCTTGCTGAAGAAGGCGCGCGCCTTGCCCGGCGGCTTGGGCGCCTCGGTCGCCGCGGCTTTCGCCGTCTCGCGCTCCCGCTCGCGGGATGCGAGCCACTTCTCCAGGCTCATGCCCGCCTTGGCCGCGCGCTTGGCCTCATAGGCGCGCTGGCCCTCCGTCAAACGGCGCTCCGGTGCAGCCATCTTTTCCCTGATCCCCTATGCCCTGTCGGCGGCGGGTGTTTCGCGCGGCGGCGCGGCGTCGGCAAGAGGCTGCGGCGGGGCTTGCGCCGCAGGCGCGGCGACGGCACCTCCAGAAGCATGGAAGCGCGCGTGAAAGCCGGTATCTGGGCCTCGATGGCCCTTCGCCTCGGGGACCAGGCCGGCCGCCCCGGCATGGTGCTGCGCAAGGGGGACCCCGACAGCGGCGGCATCCTCTGCGTCCTGCACGGACGGGAGGGCATGGTCGTGCTGTCCCAGGTGCGCGACGCCGAGGGCCGGCAGGCCTGGATGCGTGGCACCGGCACGGCGGCGGTGGACCAGGAGGCGGCCGATGCCTATGTCGCCCGGCAGGTGAAACGCGACCCGGACCTCTGGGTGCTGGAATTCGAGGCTCCGGACCTCCTGCCGCCCTTCGAGGCGAAGATCATCTGATCCGGCCCCCGGCCTGGGGCGTTGCTCTGCGTGGCCAGCCCCGGGCGGGGGGCGGGGGAAAGGCAGCGCCTTGCCGCCAAGGAACGGGTTGCCGGACCAGGGGGCTGGCCGGCCTCAGCGGTCGGTCAGCCGCAGTTCGATGCGCCGGTTCCGCGCCAGGGCCTCGGGGCTGTCGCCCGGGTCGATCGGCTGGTTGTCGCCAAAGGCGGCGGCGGCCACCCGGTTGGCGGGCAGGCCCTCGCTGATCAGCAGCTGCGCCACGGCGATGGCACGGGCGGCGCTGAGCTCCCAGTTCGAGGCGAAGCGCCCGCCACCACGGAAGGGCGTGCGGTCGGCATGGCCATCGACGCGCAGGATCCAGGGCGTGCCGGGCGGGATACGGCCGGAGATCTCCTTGAGCACCCCGGCGATCTGGCGGATCTGCGCCTTGCCGCTGTCGGACAGGTCGGCGCTGCCCACGGGGAAGAGCACCTCGGACTGGAAGACGAAGCGGTCGCCGACGATGCGGATGTCGGGGCGGTCGCCCAGCACCTGGCGCAGCCGGCCGAAGAAGTCGCTGCGGTAGCGCTGCAGTTCCTCGACCTTGGCGGCGAGGGCGGCGTTCAGGCGGCTGCCGAGATCGGCGATCTGCGCGTCCTTCTCCTGCCCGGACTTCTGCTGCACGTCGAGCGCGGCGGCGAGGCGCTGGAGCTGTGCCTTCAGATCGTCGATCTGCCGGGCCAGCAGGGCGGCCTGGGCCTGGGCGCTTTCCGACAGGCGCACCGCCTCGCCATGGGCGTGCTGCTCCTCGCCGAGCTTCGCCTGGGCCTCCTGCGCCTGCTTCTCCAGCTGGTCGCGCAGCGCGGTCAGGGCGCGCACCTGGTCGGCGAGCTTCGCGGCCTCGGCCTGGAGCGAGGCGATCTGTGCCTGGGACTGGGCCTGGGCCTGGGCCAGCG